>SIAB01000035.1 GCA_009692015.1 Phycisphaerales bacterium | reverse complement strand
TGTGTGGCATCGAAGAGCACCGCCGGCGCAGGTGTTCCCACCGCGAGCGCACTGATCCGAAGTCCGCGAATCGGGCGACCCTCAAGCGATTGCCCCGCGACCACGATGGAAGCCAAGTCTGGGCGCGCCGCCACCAACGCATCGAGGCGGGCATTGATCGCCGCAAGATCCTTGACCTGCGCGAACCACGCGAGGTCTGCGATGCCTCCCTCTGGCGGCGGCGCTTCAATCCGTTTTCGTTCTGCTTCGATTGCTGCCTCGAGATCGTCGATCATCACGCAGTAGGCAAGGTCGGTCGAATCGATGCTGCGGCGTTGCTCCGCGGTGACCTGAAACTCGGCCTCGCCGTTGTAGATTCCGTGAGACCACATATCGACCGAGAGTGCCTCCATCAGACGAAGGTCGCGGATGGAATCTAGTTTCACCCGCACGACGCTCTCACCGGCGTAGCTGACGCGGTCGTTCGCCGGCGGCACTTGAGCGAGCGCGATCGAGACGATTGCCGAGATCGACAGGAGTGCGGGCATTTCAATTAGCGTAGCGCGGATGCAACGACATTCCACTTTCGTGGCTCCGTTTCTCGGACTTCTTGGCTTGCTCTGTTGCTCGATGGCCTGCGGATGTGCCACCGGCAAACTCTCCCCCGCGCAGCAAATCGCAAGCGCACCAGACCCGGTCACGCTGCGCGCCTTCGATGGAGCAACCCGCGCGCCGATCAGTTGGTTTGCGGTGCAACTGCGCGTGGCGCAATCCGATGCCATCTTCGTGGGTGAAACGCACGATGACGCCAGTGCCCATCGCGTCGAACAGGGACTCGTGGATGGGTTCTTGCTCGCCCATCCCAAGGGTGCGGTGAGTTTCGAAATGCTCGAGCGAAATGAGCAGACGAAGGTCGATGCCTACTTGAAGGGCGAGCTCACCCAAGATGCGTTCATCGATCAAACAGGATCGCGCGACTGGGCTGGTGAGGGATCGTGGATGCCTTGGTATCAGCCGATGATCGAGTCCGCAAAATTGGCCGGGTCGCCGGTGATCGCAGCCAACGCACCGCGCGAGTATGTCTCGCAGGCAATGCGCGCGGGATACGACCCACTGCTTTTGCTCGACGCCGCAGAGCGCGCCTCATTCGAGATCGACAGGACACTCACCCGCGACGGCGACTGGGATCGACTCAAGGAACTCATGACAGAATTGCACCAGGAACGCGTTGCTGAAGGCGGAGTTGGTCCGGCAGAGCCGAGCGATGACGCCGTGGATCGCGTCCACCGTTCGCAGCGGGTTTGGGACCTCACCATGGGAACCAGTGCAGCAGCTGCGCTTGATCGCGCTCCAGCGGTCATCCACATCGCTGGCGGATTCCATCTCGAAAAACGATTGGGAACTGTGGCGCAGTTCGCGCGGCTTCGCCCCATTGCGAAAGTCTTGGTGATTCGCTTGCAGCCCAGTGAAGCGAGCGAATTGAGCGAAACGGAGGTCATGGGGGCGGACATCGTCATCCACACCAGGCGAGCTGCCAGCAAGTAAGCGACGCGCGGCGCGCTCGTGGGGGCAGCCATCAGCGCCGCGCGACTCAGCGACCGACGAGTTTGTTGAGTGCCTCGCGCGACTCAGCCACCGCGAAGAGCTTCTCAATCTTCATCATCGCCAGGAGCGCGCGCAGTTCCTTGTTTGCGCCGTACAAGATTGGTTTCGCACCGAGCGCGGCTGCGCCGTTGCGACAATTGATGCAGGTGCCGATCCCCATGCTGCTCATGAACTGCACCGCCGAAAGGTCGAGCACCATGAACTTGAGCGCAGTTCCGAGCGACTTCATATGCGGATCGATGTCACCGCTCATGATCGGCGCCTCGCGCTGACCAATGTTGGGACCTCCCGGTCGAACAATGAGGACCGATCCATCCCAAATCATTTCGACATGGGTTGTTTTCTTGGTGGTTGGTTCTTCGCGTGTGCTCATGGATGGTGTGGTCGCCTTGATTTTAGTCTAGCGGGTGGTTCACTTTGCGCCGATCCACTTGGGATCGACGAGTGCGCAGAGCGACGCAGTGCCAAAGAGCCCAGAGGAATTAGCATCGTCGAATGAGAACGAAGGAAGGTGGAGGACCGCAATCGCCCCCTTGTTCATCACGATCGATGGTTCCGCACTTCCGAGAAGATCACTGATCAATTCACTCAGCATCGGCTCGTGGCCGACAAGTGCAAGCGCCGGCTCGCCACTCTCCTTGAGTCGTTGGAGCGTCTCGGCCATGCCGTCAGAATGATCGCATTCGAGCGCGGCAAATCGGGTTGGGGCGGGCCAGTCCCCGGCAGACTCGAGTATTCGCGCCGTTTCCCAGGCACGCACGGCGCTGCTCGCCAGAACAACTGTCGGTCGGTCGAAGAGACCGCCCACACGGGAAGCAATCCGCTTGAATTTCTTCGCGCCCGACCGGGTCAGGGGTCGCTGCGAATCCTCGGACCACTCCTCTGACCGATCTTCTGCTTTGGCATGGCGAACAACGAAGAGCAACATGGCGCGGTACGGTATCCGCATCACTGTGGATGGGTACCTCGTCAAGAACGCGCGCATCGTCTCCCTGCGCGGAGGCTCGGGCGATCTCCTGCCTCGCCGGGGGGCGGCGCTCTCGCAACTTGGCGTCATTCCCAGCGGTTCGATTGTGTTCCGCGCGGGTCAGATCGAATGGGTTGGAGCGGGTGCCCCGCCCGCGGGAGTGCGTGGCGACCTCGTTGAAGTCGACGCAGCGGGTCGCGTGGTCCTGCCAGGATTCGTCGACTGCCATACCCACGCCTGTTGGGCTGGCGAGCGCTGGGACGAATGGGATCTGAAATCGGCGGGCAAGAGTTATCTCGAGATTCTCGCCGCCGGTGGTGGGATCCACGCAACCGTTCGCGCCGTTCGTGCGGCATCGACCGAGTCGCTTGCGCGGGGTGTCGAAACGCGCGCGCTTCAAATGGCGCAGTACGGCACGACGACGCTCGAGGTGAAGTCTGGCTATGGGCTCGACTGCGAAACCGAGATTCGTATGCTCGAAGCGATCGAGCAGGCCGCGCAGAATTCGCCACTGCGCATTGTGTCGACCTATCTGGGCGCGCATGCCATCGATCCCGCACGGGGAGACTTCGTGACCGAGACGATCGAGAGGACGCTTCCAGCGATTCTCGCCCGCTATCCGGGGATCACGACGGATGCCTATTGTGAAAAGGGGGCGTGGAGCGTTGAAGAATGCGTTCGCTATTTCACCCGAGCCCGATTGCTGGGAAGCGGCGTGCGCGTTCATACCGATCAATTCAATTCGCTTGGGATGATCCCCGCGGCACTGGCACTCGGAGCGCTGACGCTCGATCATCTCGAGGCTGCAAGCGACTCGGACCTCGAAGCGGTCGCCAAGAGTTCGACCATTGCAGTGGGGTTGCCGGGAACCGCATTTTGCTTGGGGACTCCCACAATTCGAGCGCGCAAGTTTGTTGACGCGGGCGGTGCGCTGGCGCTGGCAACCAATGCGAATCCCGGAAGCGCGCCGATTCGGGGAATGCCCATTATCGTTTCATTCGCGGTGCGCGAAATGAACCTCACCCCTGCCGAAGCACTCACCACCGTCACTTGGAATTCGGCCTGCGCGTTGGGTCTCGCCCACCTGTGCGGCTCAATCGAGTCTGGAAAGAGCGCGGATCTGGTGCTGTGGGCTTGTGACGATGAACGGGCGCTGGGATACGAACTCTCTGGACCCCTTCCAGACTTGGTGTGGGCGCGGGGCAAACTGGTGCGATCAACTGATCCGCAGTTCCGTTAGGCTCGCCTCATGCCCTCTGCCGCAGACATCGACATTGCCACTGCTGCAGCGGCGTGTGTCTGCAAGACCCATGAGGCGCTCGCCGGTTTTCTGCGCGCGGGTCAGACGCTGGCCGAGATCGATGCATTCGTGGCCAACACACTCAAGAGCCTCGATTGCAAGTCGTGTTTTCTTGGATATCGCACCCGTGGGCATCCACCCTTTCCAAGTCATTCGTGTCTCTCGGTCAACGCCTGCGTTGTGCACGGAACGCACGACATGCATGCCCGCCCGATCGTCGAAGGAGACCTGGTATCGATTGATATTGGGGTGCGCCACAATGGCTGGATCGGCGATGCGGCCTGGACCTATCTCATCAAGTCTGGCGACGATGTCGCGCACGCGTTGCTGCGCTGCGGGCGCGAGAGTTTGCGCAAGGGGGTCGCGGCGATGCAACCCGGTCGCCCGTTGATCGACTGGGCGCGCGCGGTGCAGACGCACGTCGAGCGCGACTCTGGTTTCTTTCTGGTACGTGGGCTCGGCGGTCACGGCTATGGACGCACCCTGCACGCTGAGCCCTTCGTGTCGAATGTGGTCCCCTCGTATCCCGGCGAATGGAGTGAGGCCTGGAAGACCTTTCGACCGGGCATGCTGATCGCCGTTGAACCGATGATCGCGGTAAGCACCACAGAAATAATTTCCGATGGCGCGGCATGGCCGATTTACACCGCCGATGGATCGCGCAGCGTGCACTACGAAGCCGATGTACTGATCACCGAAGGTGGGCCGGTCAATCTCACCCAGGCGCTCTTCGCACTTCCCGATCTGGTGGGATAGGGTCGCGAGAGAGCCTCCTGCGATAGCCTCGGGTTGTGACCGGCAACCCGCGCGCCCTTCTCTTCGAGTCGATTCACCCGAGCGCCGAGGGCATTCTTCAAGCGGCGGGATTCGCGGTCGAGCGCATTTCTGGCGCACCGGAGGGAACTGCACTTGATGCTGCGCTGGCGCACGCGACCGTTGTTGGAATTCGTTCCAAGACCCAGATGCACGCGGCACACTTCCAGCGGCATCCGCACTTGATGGCCGTTGGGTGTTTCTGCATTGGGACAAACCAGGTGGATCTTCGCGCGGCGGAGTCCAAAGGGTGCGCCATATTCAATTCGCCCTTCTCAAACACGCGCAGCGTTGCTGAGATGACTGTGGCGGAAGCAGTCTGCCTCTTTCGCAAACTCTTCGAGAAGTCGGCACAGTTGCACGCGGGGCGATGGGACAAGACGGCCACCAATGCCCACGAAACCCGCGGGCGAACCCTTGGAATCGTGGGCTATGGGCACATCGGATCGCAGGTCAGCGTTCTGGCCGAATCGCTTGGTATGCGGGTGATCTTTCATGATGTCGTGCGCAAACTTCCACTGGGAAACGCGCAGTCGCGGCCGACGCTCGAGGCGCTCCTGCGCGAAGCCGACTGCGTCTCGTTGCATGTCCCTGAGACGCCCGCGACGATTGGCATGATTGGTGCAAAGCAGATCGCGCTGATGAAACCGGGTGCGATCCTCATCAACAATGCGCGCGGGACGATCGTTGATGTCGAGGCACTGGCAGCGGCGCTTCGCACGGGACACCTCGGTGGTGCCGCGCTCGATGTCTTTCCAGACGAACCTGCGGCGGCAGGTGATCTCTTTGAGTCGCAGTTGCGCGGCTGCCCCAGCGCGATCTTGACACCGCACATCGGTGGTTCGACCGAGGAGGCACAGGAACTCATCGCTGCCGAAGTTGCCGAGAAACTGGTGCATTTTTGGCAGCACGGCTCGACGGAAACGTGTGTGAATCTTCCCGAGGTCGATCTGCCCGTCTTGCGGGCGGGGCAGCTTCGAATCTTGCATGTCCACCGAAATGTTCCGGGGGTTCTGGGAACAATGCACACACTCCTTGCGAAGGCGCGAATCAACATCAATGCCGAATACCTGCAGTCCAATCCGCGCACGAGTTATGTGATCTTGGATGTCGAGGGATTCGAGGATCCCAAACTGCTTGATGGAATCGCAGCGATGCCCGAGACGATTCGTATGCGTACCACGGCGGGGAGCAACGCGCCAAGCGCGAGTGACTCGCGGAAGTGATGGTGGCAATGACTAGGATGCGCTCATGCGCAACTCGACCATCGTTTCCCTGCTCGCTGCGGCGTGTTTGCAATTCAACCTGACATCTCTGGCGCCGGCCGTGCCGCCTGTGACGACCAAGATTCCCGTCACCGATGTGGTGCAGGGTGAGTCGATCGTCGATTCGTATCGCTGGCTCGAAGCCCTCGAACGGGACTCGAAGGAGGTCGAGGCGTGGACCACCGCACAGAATGATCGAACGCAGAACCTCCTCAACGGACTCCCCTGCCATTCCTCGCTCGAGCAGCAGCTTGCGCCACTCCTGTCAATCGGATCGGTTGGGATTCCCGTCCGCGAGGGCGGGCTGGCGTTCTGGACAGAGCGCGAGGGAGGGCAGAATCAGCCGATTCTCTATTTCGCGGCTGACCCACTCACTGCGATCAGTGCGACTGCTGCGCCGACGGGACCCGCGCGAACCGACAAGCAAGCACTTCTCAATGTCAACGCCCTCGACGCCAAGGGACTCACAAGTCTTGACTGGTGGAAAGCCTCGCCCAATGGAAAGTTGCTGGCCTTTGGAACCTCGAAGTCTGGAAGCGAGATGAGCGTCCTGCAAGTGATGGAGGTCGCAACGGGCACCTGGCTCAGCGATGAGATCGTCGGCAAGGTCGACTTTGGCGGATGGGCACCCGACAACAATGCCTTCCTCTATTCGCGTCTGCGCGATCCGGCGAACCCATATTCACGGGAGATTCGTTGGCATGTGATCGGTCGAAGCGCGCGACATGATCCGCTGCTCTACGAACAGACCGAACCGAGCAAGGTGCCGGGCGCCGGGCTCTCCCGCGACGGTCGCTGGATCGTGATTCACCAGTCGCGCGGCTGGCAAGCGAGCGATCTCTTCGTGGGTGACATCGCCGCGTGGCAGCGCGCCGGCATGCCCGACCGCGCCATGAAATTCGCGACAATCGCCGAGGGACTCGATGGAAATTTCCGCCCCGCTGCCATCGTCGGCGACACCATGTTCATGCTCACAACATGGGAGGCGCCCAAGGGCACGCTGGTCTCTCTTGATCTCACCACGCCGGCGCGCGCATCGTGGAAGACGGTGATTCCAATGCGCGAGCATTCAGTGCTCGACTCGGTGGAGTACGCCGGCGGGTTGCTCGTGGCGAGCTACTCCAAGGATGTGGTCAGTGTGATCGAGCGATTTCTCGCCAGCGGAGAGAGTCTTGGGGCGATCACCCTGCCCGGCGTGGGCAGTGCGGCGGTCGGCAGCGACGAGAGTCGCACCGATGGCTTTGTGAGTTACACCAGTTTCAACGAGCCGCGATCGATCTACTCGGTTGACTTTCGAAGCGGCGCGATGTCGCTCTGGGCGCGACCAGAAGTTCCCGTTGACCCCACCAGCGTCACGGTGACCCAAGTGTTTGTGGCGAGCAAAGACGGCACAAAAATCCCGATGTTCATCGTTCACAAGAAGGGATTGCAACTGACTGGCAGCATCCCGACGCTGCTCTATGGCTACGGCGGATTCAATGTCAGCCTCGACCCATACTTCAGTGCCACACACTTTCCCTGGTACGAAGCAGGCGGCGTCTATGCGATTGCGAATCTGCGTGGTGGCGGCGAGTATGGCGAGTCGTGGCATCGCGCCGGAATGCTGGGTGCGAAGCAGAATGTCTTCGATGATTTCTATGCCTGCGCCGAGTGGCTGATCGCCCAGAAGTACACCGACTCTGCCCACTTGGCGATCCAGGGGGGATCCAATGGTGGACTCTTGACCGGCGTGGCCCTAACCCAGCGCCCCGAATTGTTTTGTGCTGCGATCAGCGCGGTGCCGCTGCTCGACATGGTTCGCTTTCAGCAATTCTTGATGGCGAAATTCTGGGTGCCAGAGTATGGATCGAGCGAGGATGCGACCCAGTTCGCGTGGTTGCGCCAGTACAGCCCCTATCACAATGTGAAGATCGGGGTGAAGTATCCCGCCGTTCTCTTCACAGCGGGTGAGAATGATTCCCGAGTGCATCCACTGCATGCCCGCAAGATGGCGGCGCTCCTGCAGGCGAGTGCCGCGAATGATGATGATCAAGACCCGATCCTGCTCTGGGTCGACCGTGACGCGGGACATGGCCAAGGCAAACCGCTCGCCAATCGGATCGCAGAGCAGGCTGACATCTGGTCCTTCCTGATGTGGCAAACAGGGCTGTGCAACTAGCAGGCTGCGAGCCGCCCGGTTACGGGCAGAATCTGCTTGCCGGGAGCGATGGTTTTGCCCGTAACCCAAGCGATCTAGCGGGCGATGATTTCGAGTTTTGCGTACTCGACCACCAGCACTTTCACGCCCGCGGTGCGAAATCGAACGCTCACGCTGGTGAGACTGCCGCGGGGTAGCACCGCTTCAACTCGTCCCACGCCAAAGACAGCGTGGCGCACCGTCATGCCCACCGAGAAGCCGCTCTGTCGTCCGGTGCGACTGCCGCCCACGCGCGACCCATCTTCAGCGGCAGCCGCGTCGTCAGCGTCGTCATCCTCGGCGATCGATGATCGCGCGCCCGTCCGATCGATGCGCTCGAAATGCTCCGCTGGCAGCTCGCGCAAGAAACCACTCTCGATGGTGCTCATGCGCATCCCCCGTGCTGTTCGCAGCGCGACAGAAGTCATCAGAAGCGTTCGTTGGCAGCGGGTGATCCCAACATAGAGGAGCCGCCTCTCTTCCTCGATCTCGCTTGGAGATGCCAGCGACCGGGCATGAGGCAGGAGCCCCTCTTCAATCCCGATGATCGCTACGACCTGGAATTCGAGCCCCTTCGCGGCATGAAGCGACATCAGGGTCACGACGCCACTCTTGGGATCGATCACATCCGAGTCGCTCGCCAGTGCCACCGACTGCAAGTAGCCGCGGAGCGCCTCACCAAGTGTTGGCAGCGGTGTCCCCGGCGGCGACTCTGGAACATTGAACGCCGCAGCGCCATTGGCAACCTCGAGCACATTCGCCTTGCGATCCAACGCATCCTGATCGTCGTCAGCCAGCTCGGTTGCAGCGCGCTCGAGACCTGCTTCGGTAATGACGCGAAAGACGAACTGTCCCAGGTCCTGCGCTGACTTGCGGGTCAATTCGCTGCGAAGGCGCACGAGGAGTGCTACGAGTCCATGGATGCTCTTGGTCGTGCGTTCGCTGACCCCGAGTGACTGCGCTTGGGTGAGGATCGCAGCGAGCGAGCAGCCCCGCGCCTCGGCGGCAACTTCGAGCTTGCGAATCGTTGTTGCTCCGATTCCGCGAGCCGGCACATTGATGATCCGCCGCAGCGCGGTGTCATCCACTGGATTCACAATCGCCCGCAGATAGGCCAGTGTGTCGCGCACTTCGCGGCGGTCATAAAATGCAGTGCCGCGCGCCACGATGTAGGGAATCTGCCGCCGGCGCAGCGCATCCTCGACTGATCGACTCAGCGCATTCATCCGGTAGAGGACGGCCATCTGCCCCCAAGTGGTTCCCGCGCGATGCGCCGCGCTCAGGGCATCAGCCACGCAAGCGGCTTCGGCAGTTTCATCCCAGAGTCGCACGAGGCTCGGTTTTTCTCCCGCTCCGAGTCGCGTGAATAGATCTTTGTGACGGCGCGCTGAGTTTCTTTGAATCAACCGATCGGCGAGGGCGACGATGTGCGCGGTCGAACGAAAATTTTCGCCCAGCGGGATCACCACCGCGCCGGGGTAGTGCTCCTCGAAGTCCATGATGTTGGAAATGTCCGCGCCGCGCCACCCATAAATCGATTGATCGGGATCCCCCACCACACAAATGTTCTTGTGCTCTCGGGCAATCGCGTGGGCGACCGTGAACTGGGCGTGGTTGGTGTCTTGATACTCGTCGACCAGAACCTCGCGAAACCGCCCCCGCAGTTCATCGGCAATCGCCGCGTCATGCTGCAACATGCGCGCCGCCCGCAGCAGGAGATCATCGAAATCAAGCGCGTTCTCCTGCGCCATCCCCTTCTCGTAAAGCGCGTAGATGCGGGCGATGGTGCGCTGTCGAAAGTCGAGCGCAGACTTCTCATACTCGCCCGCGCTCTGCAGCTTGTTCTTTGCCGCCGAGATTTCGCTCGCCACCGCACCAACCTGCCACTGGGCGCTCTCCAAGCCAGCGCGAACGATGGCCTTCTTGATCATCGCCCTTGAATCATCTGCGTCAAAGATGGAAAAGTCCTCGGCGAGCGCTACCAGACCGAGCCCCGCAGCAGCGGATCGTGATCCGTACCTGCGCAGCAGACCGGTACAAAACGAGTGAAAGGTTCCCACCACGAGACCGCGACGACCTGGCAGGTCTGCCGCAAGAAGTGCTTCGATGCGCGACTTCATTTCAGTCGCGGCCTTGTTTGTGAAGGTCAGTGCAAGAATCTGCCAGGCAGGAACGCCGCAAGAGATGCGCTGCGCAATGCGCCGCGTGATGACGCGAGTCTTGCCCGACCCAGGACCTGCCAGCACCAAGAGCGGACCGCCGACATGGCTCACTGCCCGTTGCTGCTGCTCGGTGAGATCGGACATGCTGGGATCTGCTGATTCTGCCGCCACGAAACCGAGTCTAAAGCGCATTCCGACGGCTTTCGACAGGTGACGAACAAGTGCAGGTTGTGGGTTCGTGAACCGCCTTTCGCCCAAGTGCTTGTTGGCGCAGTCGGTTATGTAATCGTCCCAATTGTCCAATAAGATTCAGGATATTGTGGCTCAATCGCTCTTGCCACCACAAGATGTTGGGGTAGAGTGATCCGACCTCGCGTCGGTTGTGGGTTGCTGCGAGTGGTTTGGTCCTTGAAGTGAGGAGTCGTCCGATGGGAATCCTTTGTGACACACAGATCCGTGAACGAATCGGAATCGAACCATTCGAGGAGAGCCGAAAGCGCCTGGGAATCATCTCGTACGGCGTTTCGAGCTACGGGTATGACGTTCGCGTTGGAACAAAGTTCAAGATTTTCACGAACGCGACTTCGGGCGGCGTGGCCGTTGTGGATCCAAAGAATTTTTCGAGCGATCTCTTCATCTCGATCGACACCGATCAAGTCGGGCGCGACCATGTGGTGATCCCCCCGAATTCCTTCGCGCTTGCCGAAACCGTCGAGGTCTTTTCAGTGCCCCGCGATGTCCTCGCTGTGTGCGTTGGCAAGAGCACCTATGCGCGGTGCGGCATCATCGTGAATGTGACTCCGCTCGAACCAGAGTGGCGCGGCAAGGTCACGATCGAGATCTCCAACACCACCCCACTGCCAGCCAAGATTTATGCCAATGAAGGCATCGCTCAGATGCTCTTCCTCAAAGCCGACCGGGTCTGCGCCACCAGCTATGCCGACAAGGGTGGCAAGTATCAGAATCAAACCGGTCTGACTCTTCCCCGCGTCGACGGTCCTTCAGAGCACCAATAGAGATCCCTCCCCACCGCGCGCCGTCGAACGGCTCGCCATGACTCATTTCGTTTGGAACCCTTTTCGCAGGATGCACACAATGAAGATTTCCCGACGGTTTACCTCGAAGGACATGGATGTCTACAGCACCACAGAATGGGCAACGCGCTCAAGCAAGATCAAGAACCCGGATGGCTCGGTGGTCTTCGCGATGGACGATGCCCAGATTCCAAAGAACTGGAGCCAGCTCGCCACCGACATCGTGGTGAGCAAATATTTCCGCAAGGCCGGCGTGCCGCAGATTGCCGCGGATGGCACAGCGACTACCGGTCCAGAACGCTCGGTTCGGCAGGTGATTCATCGTCTCGCGGGCTGTTGGCGCCACTGGGGAGAATCGCAGGGATACTTCGAAACACCCGAGGATTCACAGGCCTTTTACGACGAGATTGCTTTCATGCTCTTGCACCAGATGGCCGCTCCCAACAGTCCGCAGTGGTTCAACACGGGGCTCGCCTGGGCATACGGCATCAATGGACCAGCGCAGGGGCATTGGATCGCTGATCACCACACCGGCGCCGTGGAACTTGCGCCGGATTCCTACACCCATCCACAACCGCACGCCTGTTTCATCCAGTCCATTCGAGATGACTTGGTGAATGAGGGCGGCATCATGGATCTTTGGGTTCGCGAGGCCCGCCTCTTCAAGTATGGATCTGGAACGGGAACGAATTTCTCGAGCCTGCGCGCCAATGACGAATGTCTCTCGGGGGGAGGGAAAAGTTCTGGCTTGATGAGTTTCCTGCGCATCGGCGACCGCGCGGCGGGTGCGATCAAGTCCGGTGGTACGACCCGACGGGCAGCCAAGATGGTCTGCCTCAATGTGGATCATCCGGATATCGAAGCGTTCGTGAATTGGAAGGTTCGCGAAGAGATCAAGGTTGCCGCACTGGTCGAGGGAATGAAGTGTCTCAACGAGAAGCAGCGTGGCGTTGCCGATCGCCTCGGATTGAAGCTCGACTATGACTTCAACGGCGAGTCCTACTACACCGTCAGCGGACAGAACTCAAACAACTCGGTGCGCTTGAGCGATGCCTTTATGGATGCCGTCAACACCGACGGAACATGGGATCTCATTCGGCGTACCGATGGAGAAACTGCGAAGACCATCAATGCCAGAGACTTGTGGGGACAGATCACGGAAGCAGCCTGGCACTGCGCCGATCCAGGCGTTCAGTTTGATTCCACCATCAACGCCTGGCACACCTGTCCGGTGGGCGGGCGGATCAATGCCAGCAATCCCTGCAGTGAATACATGTTCCTCGACAACACGGCCTGCAACCTGGCCTCGATCAACCTGCTGAAGTTCTACGACTCGCGAACCAGAAACTTCGACCTGCTCGGATATGAGCACGCCATCAGCCTCTGGACGGTTGTACTGGAGATTTCGGTGATGATGGCTTCCTTCCCCTCGAAGGAAATCGCCGAGCTCTCGTGGAAGTACCGCACCCTCGGGCTGGGATACGCCAATCTCGGCGCGATGCTCATGCAGGCCGGCACCCCCTACGACAGCGCCGAGGGACGAAACATTTGTGGGGTTCTCAGCGCCATCCTGACGGGGCGGTCCTATGCCACGAGTGCGCTGCTCGCCGCCGAACACGGGGCATTCGAAGGCTTCGACGAGAACCGCGAGCACATGCTGCGCGTCATTCGCAATCATCGCCGTGCGGCTCAAGGGGTCGCGCGCGAAAGTGACAACTACGAGTCCCTTCGCGCGCGTCCGGTGGCGATCGATCACCTGCTCTTTGCGAACAATCGCATCAACCTCGCCAACGCCGACGAACTGCTGGTGGGTGCGACAACTGCCTGGGATGACGCGCTGGCACTGGGCGAACAATTTGGTTTCCGAAATGCCCAGGTCACCGTGATCGCGCCAACAGGAACGATCGGACTGCTGATGGACTGTGATACCACGGGTGTCGAGCCGGATTTTGCACTCACCAAGTTCAAGAAACTCGCCGGTGGCGGTCACTTCAAGATTGCCAATCAGTCTCTGCGACCAGCGCTGGTCGCGTTGGGATACCAGCCCAAGGAGACCGACGCGATCGTTGAATTCGTGATGGGATCACTCAATCTTGATGCGGTGCTCAGCAGTGCCGATGGTCTGGAGACTGCGACAACCACCACGCTTCGTGCCTTCCTGCTCGCGAATGGTTTCACCAACGAAGAATTGATCACGGTTGAAAATGGACTGCCCACCGTCTTCGAATTGCCCTTTGCATTCACCGCCTGGTCGATCCCGGCACAGGTGTTCGCGGCCATCGGCGTCGATGCCGAAAGCGCCCGCGCCGACACGCGTTTCAACGGACTGCGCGCCATGGGATTGACCGCTCGCCAGATCGAAGCCCTCAATAAGACGATTTGCGGAACCCACACCGTCGAGGGTGCGCCCTTCCTGCTCGCAGAACACCTCGCCGTCTTTGATTGTGCCAATCGCTGCGGAACCCTCGGAACCCGCTTCATCAAGCCCAAGGGTCACATCCACATGATGGCCGCAGCCCAGCCATTCATTTCGGGTGCGATCTCCAAGACCGTCAACCTTCCCAATGAAGCGACGATCGAAGAGATGGGCGATTGCTACCAGTTGTCCTGGGAACTCGGGCTCAAGGCGAATGCGCTCTATCGCGATGGATGCAAGCTGAGCCAACCACTCTCGACCAAGTCTGACAGCGCCGATCACGCCGAGCCCGAGGACTTGGAGGGTCTTGCGGATGCCGATGAGAGCCGCGCGACCGTGCCGACGGTCGTGTTTGAACCGCGAATCGTCGAGGTTGAGCGGATCGTCGAACGGGTTGTTGAACGGGTCATCGAACGACCGATGCGCCGACGACTTCAGGACACGCGCCAGTCGATCACCCACAAGTTCAATGTTGGCGGGCATGAGGGATATCTGATCGTGGGTCTCTACGAGGATGGCCGACCAGGCGAACTCTTCATCACCATGGCGAAGGAGGGCTCGACCATTGGTGGCCTCATGGATTCACTCGGAACCGCTATCAGTGTGGCCCTGCAATATGGAGTCCCAGTCGAGAGCCTGGTAACAAAGTTTGCGCACCAACGATTCGAGCCGATGGGGATGACCACGAATCGAGATATCCCCATGGCCAAGAGCCTGGTGGATTACATCTTCCGCTGGTTTGGAATGCAATTCCTCGAAGGATATCGCGATGCCAATGCGCCCAAGCGTATTTCTGCCAGCGGGGAGTATCTCCCGAGCATGGACGACTCCATGCGCACGGCTCCTGCGACGACACCATCCACCAAGGAGAGTTCAGAATGGTCTGGAACACGCATCAGCACGACCGTCGATTTCCAATCTCGCACCACCGAAGTGGAGAGGATCGCAGATCCATCGACTCCGCCGCGCATTGTGAAGTTTCCGGATGTAGCAGAATCGAAGAACCCCGCTTCGAGCGTGACTCCGATCATCGCCGAGCACGGAGAATTCCGCACGCTCGGCAACCCGATGCACAGTGCCGCAGATCAAGCCAACGCGCAGATGATGGGCGATGCGCCGGCGTGTGATGGCTGTGGTTCGATCACCGTTCGCAATGGCACCTGCTATCGGTGCTGGAACTGCGGACACAGCATGGGGTGCAGTTGAATCAATATGGCTCAATGAGAGTCGGGCATCACACCACTCCGATGGTGCCCGACTCTCGCAGTATTCGTGGTGGTCCAGGTCCTGAGTTCGATGACGGTCGGCGAGTGAATGGAGCTTTCTTGCGCTGGTTGGATACGCACGGAACGGGTGAATTCCAACCCCCTGCGGGCAGGGGAGAACTCGGCTTTTGCAGGGTGACCGTATCCAGGACCTGACCACTGCGATTTTTTTACCGGAGTCCAGGACGGATTCCGTTTCGATCCAGGCCCCGTCGTAGCGCATGCCGCGCGCGACGGGGCTTTTCAGTCGCGTGACTACCCTGCTGGCGTGCTGACCATTCCCCACCCGCGTTGCTCCCTAGTGGCGACGGTGATGCTGCTGCTCTGCCTGCTCGTCTGCGCCTCGTGCACCGCACCTGCAATCACCCTCCGGCATGTCGTGCTCATCAAGCTCAATGATTCGAGCGAACTGTCTGCACTCGAGGGCGACTGCGACGCGAAGCTCGCCGCGATCCCGAGCGTTGTTGAATATTCTCGTGGGCGCGCAGTCGACACGGGGCGCGCGGCGGTCGATTGTGATTATGACCTCGCAATCGAGGTGGCCTTCTCCTCGCTCGCTGACTATCACGCCTATCTCGCGCACCCAGAGCATCTTGCCCTGGTCACGATCTGGAGACCGAAGTCGAAGCAGATACGCATCTTTGACTTCGAAGCCTCGCGCTGATTCAGCGCTTCGCCTCGATATGACGCAGGACGGTGCGCACTTCGTCAGCGCTACCGAGGACCAAGGGCACCCGCTGATGCAATTTGGTGGGCTGGACATCAAGAGTCGGTGTCGTGGCGCAGTAACTCAGTCCCCCGGCCTGCTCCACGATCATTCCCATCGGGTTGGCCTCATAGAGCAAGCGAAGTTTTCCATCGGCATGCGAGGTCGTCGGTGGGTAGAGGAACACTCCGCCACTCAGCAAGATGCGATGCACATCCGCGCAGAGACTTCCGATATAGCGCGATGAGTAGTCGTTGGCGTGCGCCCATGTGAGATAGGCCTGGTATCCGCTTGGAAAGGAGGCCGAGTATGCCTCGTTCACGGAATACACCCGCTTTGCCGTTGGAATGCGGATGTCGCGCTGGACCAAGATGAAGGAGCCGATGAATGGATCGAGCTCAAAGAGTGCCACGCCACTTCCGGTGGTGATCACGAACGCAGTCGAAGGGCCATAGAGGATGTATCCCGCCGCGATTTGCTTGCGACCGGGCTGGCAGATCGTCTTCTCGGCCGACTCAATGAGTGGATCGTTGCGCAGGATGGTGAAGATCGTGCCGACCGCGCCATTGGCATCGAGCGTGCTCGATCCATCGAGGGGATCGAAGAGCACGCAGTACTTGCCCCCCTCCCTGCCACGCCGCATGATTGTTGGCTCTTCATCTTCTTCGCTTGCCAGCACCGCGATCGATGCCCGTGAACCGAGGCAACGCATCAGGATTTCGTTGGCGATCACATCCATCCGCTGTTGAGACTCTCCTTGCACATTGGTCTCCCCCGCTTCTCCGAGTGCATTCTCGAGGCGCGCCCGACGAACGCGATGGGCGATCGCCTTCCCCGCCAGCGAAATCGCGCTCACAATCCAGGAGAAATCTCCGCTCGCGCCTGGGTGGAGCGCCTCCTCGGAAAGAATGTGACTCTGAAGTGAGTAGAGATTGTTGGTGCTTGACGGACCTTGGGACATGACGGTGACGCTCCTCTTTCGAAGGGGATCATAATGCCCTCGGTGCGGACGGCAGGTGGCGACCAGACCACGCCGACGAAAAGAGCCGACGCACCGCCAAGTGCATCGGCTCAGTTTGGGGTGACTGGCGAGCGGCCTCGATCCAAGGATCGTCCGCTCAAAGATCCATCAAGCTGCGCGATCCGCTTCCGAGCGTGTTTGCACGCAGTATCCAACGACTCCCGTCATCGGCAGAACCGACTGGCACTTCCAGTTCTGCAACTGGAGACGATCGATCACATTGCCGCAGACATCGAGAATCGTGACGATTCCGTTGGTATTGCAGGAGCACTGATCGCTCGGCAGTGGGAGCCCGTTGAGCATGACCGAGATCGGACCGTTGACGCAGCCGACGACCTCGAGATCGATGATCTCACGCTTGGCGTCGCTCGGACGACCCGACGCTCCAGTGGTTGCCCGCTGCAGGCGCTTGGTGATCCGATACTCGCCGTTGGAATCGACACTGAATCCGAAACTGGTGCAGGTGGTTGGAACATGCTCCGTGGTTCGAACCGCGTTGACTGGAATCGATGGAAGGACGCCGAGCCCACCGAAATTGGTGAGTGTTGCTGTCGCATTGGCATTGTGATTGTTGGTGAAAGTAAACATGATGAAACCTTTCCATAAAAAAACCGCGCAGCTCGGAGCCGAACGGTCGAATGTGCACTTGAAGAGCCCGCACAGCGCGAACTCGTGCATCTGATACGCGGGCGCAGCGCCGTGGTTCACTTCAACTGCGAGCCGGTTCTTTGCGTCTAAATGCAGTTGCGCGCGATTTTTGTACCCTCTCGATATGTCCAATGTGTCACAACCTGTCATTCTTGCCGCGAGACGAACTCCAACCGGAAAGTTCCAGGGATCGCTGGCGCGGGTGCCCTCCCCACAACTCGGTGCCTTCGCGATTGCTGCCGCGCTCGCCGATGTTCCCAAGGCCGCCGCTGCGATCGATGAGTGCATCATGGGATGCGTGCTGCAAGCGGGAGTTGGACAGAATCCCGCGCGGCAGGCCGGAATTCGGGCGGGTCTGGCGAATTCGTTGAGCGCGGTCACTGTGAACAAGGTCTGTGGTTCTGGTTTGCACGCGGTGATGATGGCCGCCCAGTCCATTCGCGCTGGCGACAACGCAGTCGTTGTTGCAGGCGGCATGGAGAACATGGATCTCGCCCCACATCTCAGCGCCATCCGCGCCGGGGTGCGCTATGGAAAACTGGAGTCGCAGGATCACATGGAATATGACGGTCTGCGCTGCGCCTTTGAGAATTGGGGTATGGGTCTCGCAGCAGAACACATCGCCACCGCGCATGGGATCAGCCGAGCTGAACAAGATCGATTCAGCGCGCAGAGTCACCAGCGCGCAGCCCACGCATCGCGCGAGGGATGGTTTCGCAAGGAGATCGTGGCGTTGACACCCGAGCAGATCAAGCAGAAGACAGGACTCGATACCGACGAGGGTTTTCGCGCCGACTGTTCGATCGAGTCGCTTGCCAAACTCAAGCCCGCGTTCAAGCCCGATGGAACGGTCACTGCAGCGAATGCCAGCCAAATCTCCGATGGCGCAGCCGCTCTGGTCGTCGCTTCTCTGGACGCAGCCAAGTCACTCGATGCGACTCCCCTTGCCAGGATCGTCGCGTCAAACACCGTCGGGGTGGAACCGAAGGAACTCTTCTTCGCTCCGGGGATTGGCATCGAAACCTTACTTCGGGATCAGGGACTCACCGTCGATGACATCGATCTCTTCGAGATCAATGAGGCATTTGCAGCCCAGATTCTCTGCAATCTCAAGCATCTGAAACTCGGTGAGGAGAAAGTGAATGTCGGCGGCGGCGGGATCGCGCTGGGCCATCCAATCGGTGCCAGCGGAGCGCGCGTGCTGGTGACTTTGATCCATCACCTTATGCGTACCAAGGGCCGGCGCGGAATCTGCAGTCTCTGCCTCGGCGGTGGCAATGCCGTGACGATGTTGATTGAGCGGGTCTAGAAACTGAGGATCAGTCGCCCGCGTCGCAGGCGATTTCAGCAGTTTCGCCCGCGGCGCGCTTCTGGGCGTACTTGCGAATCCAACTCTCCCAGCTCTTGCCAGCGGCGGTATCGCGACCGGTGAACTCAAGCGCCTCAATCTCGCTGTACTTCACAACAATGCGCGTCTCGCTCGCGGCGGTCAGGATGCGCACAACCGACTCCCCAAGCGTCGGGCCACAGCGACGGTCAAAGACGAATCCCTCGATTCGTCGTCCGTCGTAGGTGCAAATGGTGACATCACCGCGGTAACCAAACGCCTCATCGAGCGCTCCTTGAATGATCGTGGCATCTGCGCTGGTGATCCGTGCGCCCTGTCCCAAGCTCGTCATGTCTTTCGTTCCTGCGAGGACGGGCTCACGCTCGCGCCTGATTTTCCACCGCGCTTGATCTCGGCCTCAAGCGAGCGGATCATCTCGCTGACTTCCGCCGCTGCCCGGGCCAGACTGTTGGCGCCCGTCACAGACTCGATGGCATCGGTCTTCCCCGCGGCGGTGATCTGAATGGCGATATCAGCGGCGAGTGCCCGCAGCGACACCTCGGTGGCGCGCGCGCTGTGCAGCAGTTCGTCGGCACGCACGCAGTTCGCCTCGGGAGTGACCGGTGCGCATCGTGGCATCATCCGAACAACGGGTTGAGAACCCCTCATTTCTGTCATTTTGCCATTGTCGCACTTGAACGCGATCGATGCAAGCCTCGACCCGCTCTCCCGAAACACCTGCGCTGATTGCGATTCAGAATCGCAATCACGCGACCTCCTTTGGCGAAAAAAGGGCGCTCAAAATGGGAAGCTGATCATCGCGTAGCCCAGCACGCTGTTGCGACCGGGGTTGGTTTCACCCGTGTTGGCATTGGAGATGTGGTACCAGCGCACCCCCACCATCAATCGAACTTCTTCGGTGAGATCGAAGGAGAGTCCGCCACCAGCTTGGGGAGTGAAGTTGAAGTCGGTTCCACCGACCGGTGTCGGTTCAGTCGTGCCGAGAACTCCGCAGCCCGCATCGGCATACAGCGACCAAGTTTCCATGCTGATGAAGTGCCAGCGAAAGAGGAGCGCTCCTTCAAGACCCCAAACATTCGATCCCGTCTGCGAAATGTAGTTGCTGTCGAGTTGCAGATCGATCGAGAGATCATCGATGAAGAACCAACTCACACTTGCGCCGAACTGTTCCTGCCCCGCGCCGTCAAAGTCATTCGTGTATCCGCCAAGAAGTTGCCAGCGCATAGATCGCGCTTCACCAAAGCGCGTCGATGGAGCAACTGGTGTCGCAACTGGTGTTGCACCAGCCTCGATCGTTGGAGAGTGCGTGAGTGGAAACTCACGACCATCCGCCGCCAACTGCAGTCCCGCGTCAACGTAGGTCGGATCGAAGTGCAAAGTCGTTGCAGCGAGCCCGTGGCTCCCCCACGCGATCGTGGCGACTCCGAGCAGTACCCATTTCCTCCCTGGATGTTGTGCCATCGCGAGCGAAGCGTAAGCGAAAAAAAACCCGCTCGGTCGCTCCGACACGACCGAACGGTTTTGATCACGACTTCTCAAAGAAGCCGCAAAGAAGGCAAGGGGGTTGAACACGGTATCTCCTGCCATCCTTCGCGGTCAATGGCTGGCAGAGAACTTTTTCATGGCTTGGAACCCGTTGCCAGGCAAAGCCTTACCGCCTCGCAGG
>SIAB01000034.1 GCA_009692015.1 Phycisphaerales bacterium | reverse complement strand
GCCGCGATCGTGGTCGACAGTTTTCCGCCCAATCAGCGTGGCAGAGCCATGGCGACCTACGCGGGAATCTCGCTGCTCTTCTTGGCAGCGGGACCACTCATCGGCGGCGCACTGGTGCAGTATGCGTCGTGGGAGTGGTGCTTCTGGCTCAACATTCCCATCGCGACTGCGGCCATCACGCTGACCGTCGCGTTGAAGCTGCATATCCCCCGCAGCGTGCCGCGCGCAACCGACTTGGCATCGGCGATCGCACTCTGCTCTGGAATCCCACTCGTCGTCATCGGTCTGCAAGACATCGGACTGCGCGGATGGCACGCTCCAGGCGCGTGGATCCCAGCGCTCGCGGGCGCGGGGCTCCTGGCATTCTTCTGCCGCCGCCAGTTTCGCTTGACGCAACCGTTGATCGACTTGCCACTGTTGCGGGACCGCAGGCTGCTCGGCAACGCGCTGGTGCTTTTCTGCTTGCAGGCGATCAACATCGGGCAGGCAATCTATGGAGCCCTGTATCTGCAAACCGTTCTCGGATTCACACCGCTCGAAGCTGGACTCGGTTCGCTTCCACTTCTTGCGCCGGTACTCGTCGTCGTGCATTTCGCGGGGCGTTTCTACGACCGACGCGGACCTCGCCCGCCGATCCTGATCGGACTTTGCGCTGCTGTCATCGGCACGATCATTCAAGCAATTGGCGTCTTCTCTCTCAGCTATCCGGTGATGGCTGTGGGGATGACGCTTCTGGGAATCGGTTGCGGGATGGCGATGAGTCCGGCAAACGCCGACGCTCTTGGACGCGTGTCGCCGCAGCAGCGCGGCGAGGCCAGTGGCATTGTGCAGACGATGCGACAACTCGGCGCGACCTCAGGTATCGCTGCAACGGTCATGGTCATGCACTTCGTTCCGCAAACGGACGAGCTCGCGCCGATGGCCTTCTCACTGGGCTTCGGCTTGCACATCGTGCTGGCAATCACGGCACTCGTGTGCGCGTGGGTGCTGATTCGACCGAGCGGTCACTCCTCGACGCCAACCACCTGATCTGCGGCGAAGCTCAGGGCGACTTGCTTGCCCGCCAACGAATCGCTGCGCGGATTGACTTCAAACACTTTCATTCGCTGACCGTTCACATCGACGATGTGCTGGGCATACGCGCCGAGATATGTCGATTCGATGCACCTGCCCGGGATCTGCGATCCAACGACTGCGCCCCCGTCCGCCCCGGTCACTTCCTTCAACAAGATGGTCTCCGGTCGGATGGACAGCGAGATCATCCCGCCGGCGCGCTTGGATAACGGAATGTGGGCGCGCAGCGTTCCGATGGGTGTGACAACGCGTGCGAACCCATCGCCGTCGCAGTCCCCTTGGATATCCCCCTGCACAAAGTTTGTCTCGCCGATGAACTCGGCCACGAAGCGCGACTTGGGCCGCTGATAAATGTCTCGCGGCGTACCGAGTTGTTCTAAGCGACCGCCGCGCATCACCGCCACTTGATCTGCAAGTGAGAGTGCTTCGTGCTGATCGTGCGTGACATAGAGCATCGTGATGCGCAGCTCATTGGAAATGCGGCGAATCTCAGCCCGCATTTCGAGGCGCAGTTTGGCGTCGAGGTTCGAGAGTGGCTCGTCGAGCAGCAGCAGGTCGGGGCGAAAGGCGATCGCCCGCGCGAGCGCGACGCGCTGTTGCTGCCCACCCGACAACTGATTGGGAAGGCGATCCGCGTACTCGCTCATGCGAACAAGTTCGAGCGACTCGCCGATGCGCTGCTTCTTGTCGCGCGAGGCCATCTTGCGCACATCAAGACCGAATCCAACATTCTGGGCGACCGTCATGTGCGGCCAGAGTGCGTAATTCTGGAAAACCATTCCCGCGTTGCGCTTTTCTGGCGGCAGTCGGGTGACATCGCGGTCGCCAAAGAACACTCGCCCGGCAGTTGGTTCGACGAAACCGGCGACCATGCGCAGAATGGTGGTCTTTCCGCAGCCAGACGAGCCAAGCAGAAAGAAGAGTGATCCCGAGGGGATGTCAATACTCACATCTTCGACGGCAACTGTTTGATCGAATGCCTTGCGCAGATTGACGAGTCGTAGATTTGTCACCGCGGAAAGCATAGCGATGGCGATTACACTTTCCCCTTGATGCGCGATCCACTCGATCATCTTCGTGATTTGCAGAAGTGGCGCGGCGCGGCGCTGGGCTCGCGCGGGGCAAGTGTGCCGAGCGATTCGATCCGCGGCGAGGTGACGCGGTTTCGCGGTGGACTCGATCGCCGCATCGAACGGTTTGGCAACGCGGCAGAGGTGTGGGATCGACTAATCCCCCAAGTCATTCGAGATGACACGCGGCTCTCGGGACTCTCGGGAGGTGTGCTGACCGTCGTCACCGGCTCAGCGGCGACAAGTTTCACACTCGACCGATTGCTGCGCAGTGGCATCGACAATCAGATCCTGACTGGAACGGGTGGCAAGATCACCCGCATCCGCCTGCGAGTGGGCAAGGTCAGCGAATAGTCGCCATCACCTTCCCCAGTTTGCTGGCAGCTCGCGGACCGATCCACCGCGATCGACACAGGCCAGCGTTGTCTCGGCAACCGCGATTTCATCTCCGCCGCAGAGCAACTGATAGGCGTGTTCGATCTTCACATGACCAAGATCTGTGAGCGTTGTTTCGAGCGTGAGCACTTCGTCGTAGCGCGCTGGCTTGCGATATCGAATGTTCAGTCGGGTGACCACCAGCAAGATCCCCGCCTCTTCGAGCGACGCGTAACTCGTCCCAGTTTCGCGCAGCAGTTCGGTACGGCCCATCTCGAGCCACACTGGATAGACCGCGTGATGGGCAACCCCCATCGGATCGCACTCAGAGTAACGCACGCGGATTTCGAGTTTGTGGGCGCGCCGCATCGCAGCGTTATAGCGCAGAAGGCGAGGCCACGATTGGCGCGCGCGCAGGTCGCCGCGGCCGTCGCGACCGCACCTCACTTGCCAATGCAGAATTGGGCGAAGAGTGCTTCCAGCACATCATCTGGTGTTCGATGGCCAGCAACAATGCCCAGTGCATCGAGTGCCTCACGCAGATCGCTGGCGATGAGCTCGGCCGGTTCTGCGCCGCGGCGTCCTGCAGTCACGCAAGCCTGCGCGGTCTGGCTGGCACGGGTCATCGCATCCTGCGCCCTCGCCAGCGCCGATCGATGGTGAGACAGCAAGAGTGGCGCGTGCTCCACGCCGCTCTGCGAGAGGGCCGACTCGATTGCGTGGGTGAGTGCTTCACGCAGCTCGTCGAGGCCTTCACGGGCAACCGCGCTGGTGATGATCCCACCCTGGGCGGCTGTCTCGGCGCGCGCCCTGGCGTTCGCCACGTCAGACTTGGTCCACACCGTCATCAGGTTGCGACCAGTCTCTGCCCGTGCGCCCTCCGCGACTGGCACGCAATTTAATTGCACTGTGGCAGCGGCGAATGCGTGATGGGCGAGCTCTTGCATCTGCTCCTCGAGTGCATGGCTGGGATCGTCGATGCCTGGAAGATCCATCAGCAGTGCTTCGTGACCGCGGTTCAGTTTCAGTGGCTCGACGATTGCGTCACGGGTTGAACCTGCTTGCGGCGATGCGACCACACGCTCGTGTCCGAGGAGTGCGTTGAAGAGACTCGACTTTCCGGAGTTGGTCGCGCCACGCAACGCAATCACCGGCAGCGCCCGCAGCGACTCCTCGGGAGTGGTGCGCGCGACGCTCCCAGCGACTTCCTCTTGAGTCTTGGCGAGTGCGGCGACGAGTTCAACCGCGGTAATCGCGATCACCGCCTCTTGATCACTGAAGTCGATCCCGGCTTCGACTAGGGCGAGGAGACCGGTGATTTCGTCGGCGGCCGCCCCAGCGATCTGTCCCACGCGACCCGTTCGCAATTGTCGCGCCGCATCGAGTTGGGTATCCGACTCCGCCGCGATCGCCCAAGCAATCGACTCTGCCTCTGCCACATCGATGGTTCCATTGAGATAGGCGCGGGCGCTGAACTCGCCAGGATTCGCGCGGCGTGCGTGATGCGATCCCCTGGCTGGATCGCACAGCGCATCGACGACGGCGGCGAGGAGCGCGGGCTGACCGACCATCAACAATTCCACGGTGTCTTGTGCTGTAAAACTGCTTGGACCAACCATCACCAGTGCCAGCGCAGGGACTCCGACCGACGCGCCTGCCAGCGTCACGCCAATGCGCACACTTTGCACGCCGCGGCGCGCCGTGATCTGCCCCTGGGCGAGTCGATCATTCACAATTGCGAATGTCTCTGCGCCGCTCACCCGCACGATGCCGCGCGCCGCAGACCCCGCTGCCGAAGAGATCGCCGCGATCGCATCCGATGCGGCTGCAGTTTCGTCCCAGCGCACCGCTACGAGCGATCCTTGAACTTCTTGCTGGACTGTTTCTTCTCTTGGGCGCGTTCCATCGCCCGGGCATAGAGCCGACCGATGGCATCGCGGGTCTTTGACTTCTTGGTGACCACCGGTTGCCCAGCCGTTGCTGCGATGTGCGCCCGCACGCGCTTGCTCTCCCAGATACCCACCAGGGTGGAGGTCATGATGTAGAGCGTGAGCCCCGATGGCGCTGCGTAGAGCATCACAGGAAACATCACCACCGTCATGATCCGCATCATCTTCTGCTGCTGCTCCTGCTCCTCGGTCATCTTGGTGGATGGCGGCGGAGCCATGTACTTCTGCTGCACATAGAAGACCGCGCCCATCAAGAGCGGAAGCAGATTGATACTCGAGAAGGTGAAGAGATAAAGATTGATCGAGGTCGGCAGCGGGATGAAGCGATCCTGGGCACTGAGGTCGCCCAAGAAACCCCATCCGCCAAAGAGCTGAAAGACGCCAAAGAACGCCGGCTGCTGTCGCAACTCGAAGGCCAGATAGAGCACTGCATACAACGCCATCCAAATCGGCATCTGCAGGAATGTCGGCAAGAAACCGCCCAGGCAACCAACCGGATTGACACCCTTCTCCTTGTAGAGCCGCATCTGCTCTTGCTGCATGCGCTTGGGATCATCCTTGTACCGCGTCTTGAGCGCTTCGAGTTCTGGCTTCATCTCCGAGAGCCCGCGGGTGACGAGCTGCATCTGCACCTGCGACTTCTTGCTGATGGGATGGAGCAGCAATCGAACCACGAGCACCAGCATGATGATCGCCAGTCCCCAATCAAACACCAGATAATCGTGGATGAAGTCGAGGAAGATCACCATCAAGTTGGCGAGCCATGCGAAGGTGCACCACGAACAGCATCCACCCATTGAATAGACGATGAGCCCGGCCATTTCCAACGCGCGATAGGGCTGATCGTGGATGAGGATCGCCCGATCCAGCGGACCCGCATAGACGCTCATTGAAAAATCGACGGACTGCCCTGCCGCGACCGTGCGCTGCGGTGAGTGGAGCTCTGTATAGATAGTTGGCGCCCCCGATGGGTCGGTCGCGCTCGGATCGCCCAGCGCCGCGCGGATGAATTCCACGGCCGGGGCGAGCGACTTGCTCGGCGTTGCGCTCGTGCCCGCTGACATCGGGGCATGCACCGCGATCGAGAAGTATCGGTTCGTCGTTCCGAACCAACTGAGACGTTGATCCTGTTCTTTCTGTTCTTCCGTCGGCCAGACATCGAAGATCCCCGCCGTCACAGACTTTACCACCGCAGCGCGTGCGAGCACCGCATCGTGCGTGATGACTGATGCTTGCCCAGGATCGCGCCGCTCATTCATGAGGTAGCCAAACTGAAGCCGCCGAATATCCATCATGTCGCCGGCGCCATGCACTAGATCGCTTGGGCCATATTGCACAATGCGCACGGTGTGCGGACTGCTGGAGAGATTCTCGATGGTCTGGGTGAGTGCGATGTCGTAACCAGCACCAGTGTTGGGGCGCACCGCGAAGAGACGGCGCACGCGCAGCACGGTCGCTCCAGCCTCGTCGGCGATCACCGTTTCAAATTGACCGGCCGATTGCTCGGACCACACTCTGCCGAAGAGCGACACGAGTTGTCCATCAACTTCGATCGAGTGGGCGGCGAGCATTGGCACGGTGAACCGCGCCAGGGTTCCAACCGGCGAGAGTTCATATCGACCACTCGCCGCGGGCATCGGCGGAATTGTGCTGGCGCCGGAGGCGACGGCTGCGGCGTGGCGCGCTGCCGCTTCGCGATCTGCGGCCTCCATCCAGAATTCACTAAAGACAATGCGATTGATCCCGGCGCTGGCGGGCGAGAACTCAATCTCGAAGCGATCGACTGCTGGATCGAGTGATCCAAGAGACTTGGTCGTCTCGACCGCAATGGTCGCGGGGCGCGCCGAGAGTTTCGCGGTCGGAGTTGGCGGCAGCGGCGCGATTGCCGGCGCTGCGACCGGAGCCTCGCGAGTCGTCGCGGCTGGTTCTTTCCCAACAACAGGAGCGACACTCTCCGTTCGCCGCGGCGGACCCTTCCCCTGCACAACCGCCAACACGATCCCAATCGCGAACGAAAGGATCGCGAAAGTGATCAAGAACCGCTTCGTACCCTTGCTCATTTCACGCTTCACGCATCACCTCGAAGGAATTTCAGCGACCCTGCAAGAGGCGCTCACCGAGCCAATCATTGAGATCATCAATCGCCTTGATCTTCTCGACCGTGCGATCAATGTCATAGTCCAAGCGGATGAACTCGACCGATTGTGGTTCGAAGTTCTCACCGGTTTCCAGAATTGCATACGAGGCCCGCGGATCAAGATCGCGCGGCTGGCCAACAGATCCTGGATTCACGATCACGGACTCTTGTTGCGCGAACGCATACACGCCGTCGGTCATCTCGGATGCCGGCAAGAAATCTGGATCATCGGTGAAGACGCCAGGAACATGGGTGTGCCCGACCAGGCAGACCCGCGACGGCTTGATCCGCGCAAAAATGTCCTTGATCTTCTTGCTGCTGTTCAGCGGGTCCTCTGGAAAGATGTATTCGTTGATCGGCCGGCGCGGCGATCCATGGACGCACAGAAAAGGACCGAAGACGACGCGCACCCGCAGTTGCCCGAGAAAATCCCAGCGGCGAACGGCGCCTTCGCGGTCGAATGTTTCATCCGCTGCGCCGTTTTCGAGGCTCGGCGGCTCGAGTTGGCGACGCGTCCAGTACGCAGCCGCCTCGGCGGACGCGTTGAAGTTGGTTGGTTCGTAGAGCACACCAAAGTCGTGGTTGCCCATCAAACTCCAGTCGCAGCGCTTGGCCACGAGATCCACGCACTCCTTTGGGTCGGGACCGTAGCCCACGATGTCGCCGAGGGAAAGGATGCGATCCACTTTCTTGGTGTCAATGTCTGCCAGCACTGTTTCGAGTGCCGACAGATTCGAATGGATGTCGCTGATGAGAGCCGTGCGCATGGTGTTCCGCAGGGTGCTGCGTGGGGTTTGGGATACTAGCAAACCCCTCCGCAGCGATCGCTAGAATCCCTCCCCCTATGGCTGACAACAAGCACTACGACCTCATCGTGATCGGCAGCGGACCTGGCGGATATGTCGGCGCGATTCGCGCCGCACAGTTGGGGATGAAAGTCTGCTGCATCGAGCGCGACAAGTTAGGCGGCGTGTGTTTGAATTGGGGTTGCATCCCAACCAAGGCGCTGCTGCACAATGCTGAGCTCTACATGGAAGCGATTCGGCACGGCTCGAATTGGGGCATCGAAATCAAGCCCGAGCATGTCAAGGTTGATTGGTCCAAAGTTGTCGGCCGCAGTCGCGCCATCACTGGCACGCTCAACAGCGGGATCGGTTTCCTCTTCAAGAAGAACAAGATCGATCATGTCGTTGGACATGCCAAGATCGTCGCCGGCAAGACTGCCGCGGGACCCTGCAAAGTCGAAGTGCGCGCCGCGAGCGGAACCTACTACAAGGGTGTTGGCGAGGGCGCGACACAGGTGCTCACCGCCGATCGCATCCTGGTCGCCACCGGTGCGGCACCGAAGCAACTTCCATTCGCCCCATGCGACGGCAAGACGATCATCTCAAGTTACGAGGCGATGAATCTTCCCACCCGCCCCGCTTCGATGCTCATCATCGGCTCTGGCGCGATCGGAATGGAGTTCGCATACTTCTATAACGCCTTCGGCACCAAGGTCACCGTGGTTGAAATGGTGGATCGCATCCTGCCCATCGAAGATGATGACATCTCAGCTGCCGCGATCAAGACATTCACGGCGCAGGGGATCGCATTTCGAGTCGGGACCAGCGTGAAGGCGATCGACAAGAACGCACATGGTGCAAGCGTGACGCTTTACGACATGAAGGACGAGAAGAAGACCGACACAATCGATGTGGAGGTTGTACTCGTGGCCGTTGGCGTCGGCGCGCGATTCGATGGGCTGTTCGATGCGGCTCTGGGCATTCGCGTTTGCGATTCGGGTCCCGCCAAAGGGCACATCTGGACGGATTATCGCGATGCGGCGGCGCCGACCTATCAGACCAGCGTTGCGGGGATCTATGCCATCGGCGATGTCGTCGGGCCACCCTGGCTGGCGCATGTTTCGAGCGAAGAGGCAGTCGCCTGCGTCGAGCGGATGAAGGGTCACCACACGCTGGGCGTCGACTATTCCTCGATCCCGGGATGCACATACTGCAATCCGCAGGTTGCATCGATCGGGATGACCGAGCGCGAGGTGAAGGTCAAGGGGTTGAAGTACAAGGTTGGCAAGTACCCGCTGAAGAGTCATGGCAAGGCGATTGCGGTTGGAGCGACCGACGGACTTGTGAAGATCATCACCAGCGATCCATACGGTGAGATCCTCGGTGCGCACATCTTTGGCGAAGACGCCAGCGAACTGATCGGCGAGCTCGGACTCGCCAAGCGACTCGAGGCGACTGCCGAGGACATCATCTCAACCGTGCATGCCCATCCCACCATGCACGAGGCGATCCACGAAGCCGCGCTGGCGACGGAGGGTCGCGTCATTCACGGCTGAGGCGCGCGCGAGCCTGGCGAAACAAAAACAAGAAACCCCCCGCACGATCTGCACCGTGCGGGGGATGCCTCGACCGATGGCGGCATTGGCAGTGGCGCGCCTCGGCAGTGAATCGAAACAGTCCGATGCCAAAGCGTGGACTCAACCCACGCGTGAATTCTCCATCAGAGCTTGAACGCCGTGTCCAACCATCTGGCGTAGATGCGCTGCACAACTTCTTCCTGGACTGTGTGCGCCCACATCCTGCCGTAGTGAACATCCATGAAGGCTCGAAACGCAACTGGATAGCGCTGCGATGCCACATTTCGAACACGACCACGCGCGGGATTCCCCGACGCAGAACTGACCGTCCCACCGACTGTTGCCAGCGCGATGCAGGCCAACACCGCAACGGAGAGCGTCCGTCGCACGGTGGTTCCTCGAACCGAAGGATTTGCATTCTTGTGTGAAAGTCTCATTGAATTCTCCTTCTGCCAATCAGGCTGTGTGCAGAGCACGAGCGCTCTCCAAGATTCGCCATCCAGTCTCGCGAAATGATGGGAATCGACCCATCGTTCCGGTCACGGTTCGAACATCATCGTCGTCGAGTAACCACTCACCCGAGTGACCCATCGACTCATTCATCCGCTGACGGCGCAAGTGCTCGAAGGTGAACGCCCGCTCGCGCATCGACCAGTTTTCGGTGCGCTCTGCGATCTCACCCACCTTGTTCGAGAAGACTGCCATGTGTCGATTGAGCTCGGGACCGCTCAATCCGCGCAGCGAGACATTGCAACCATAGACCGCCCACCATCCATAACTCTCGAGCCAATCACCTGGTGGATAGTTCGCAACATCGACCACTTGCTCCAACCCCTCTGCGAGCGTCTCTGCCACGACCAGCGGATCGGTCAACCCCAACGCCGCATCGCACTCCATGATCGCACCTGTGCAGGTGTTGGCGACTCCCGCGTATGAGGAATCGTCGTAGGCCTTTGCCAGCGCGCCGTACACGGATTGCGCGATCATCAGATCTGCCCGCCCGTTCTGGGCGTGCTCATTGGCACTGAGCGGATCGGACTCGATGAGTCGTCGCTCCGATTGACCACGCACAAAGTGACCGAATGCCTGCACAACGCGATCGCTGCGTCCCTCTGGCGCGCGCGCTGAGAATCGCTCCACCAAGGTGTTGGCAACTGCCCGGGCTTCCACGAGATGGAAGAGTGAGTAATGCGCATTGGCAAGATTCACCTCGAGCATCATCCGCACATGCGCCGGGACCCCAATTTCTGCGAGACCCCGTTGCAACGCAGCGAGCGCCTTGGTGTACCGCCCAATTCCGTCGTATGCACCCGCGAGCCGATTCGATGCTGTGGCGCGCTCCCCGCCGGTTTGCGCGGCAAGCAGGAGGGCGCGTGCCAGTTCGCACATACGGCGATACTCGCCGGCGCGATGGGCTTCGATCGCCTCGCGGTCGAGCGCGGCGAAACCGCGCGCCGCAATCGCCTCAACTTGCTGAAATTGTTCGGCTTCGTCCTTCCAAATTCCCTCCGCGACATCGCCGACATCCCAGTCGAGTGCTTCGGCAAGCCCGACCACGAGGTCAAGCTTCGGATTTCCGCTTTCGGGCACGACCTTGGATGGCTCGCGACCAAGCGCTTGAGCTGTTTGGACTCGCGTCCAGTTCCTGTAGATGCGGGCGAGATCAACAAACTGACTGACTCGATCACGCCGTACTTCATCTCGAGACATGGATACCCCACTTTCTCGCGGACTCCGGGTCCGAAACCGCTGCCGATGCAGAAGTTTGAGGCGGGGCGTGCAGACTTTCTTACAGATTGGCGAACAAAGCAATCTGACAGTCTCTACCGAACCGTGGTGGATTCAACTGGTCAATGCAACGATCATGATCAAGCATGATCAAGACAGTGTGAACGCTGCGGAATCATCTGCTCGGGGCTCAGACAGTCCTCGCCTGAATTCCAGCGCGCCATCCGGCGCGCGCTCAGACAAGCGGCGCAGCATGTCTGAGCCCCAGAACATGCGTTCCGAGGCGATCTCACCCATGCACATCCGAGACAAGTGCAGTCGAGTCAGCCATCGAAGTGTTTCGTTGATCCCCTGAACTCGCAGGTCATCGGCGCCCGAAACAGCCATCCCTTTACACTTGAGTTGTGACGACGACTGCATCTAATGGACTTCTCTTGGTTCTCAGCGGACCCTCGGGCGTGGGAAAGACCTCGATCGTGCATGAACTTCTTCGCAGATTCGATGGGTTCTTCAGCGTCTCGGCGACAACACGCCAGGCAGGGGCTGGCGAAATCGATGGACACGACTACTCCTTCATCAGCGGTCCTGCGTTTCAGAAATTGATCGATGGTGACTGCTTCCTCGAATACGCGCAGGTCTTTGGAAGATCCTGGTATGGATCGCCGCGCCAGCCAGTCGAACAGGCGCTCGGTAAGGGACAACTGGTGATCCTCGATATTGATGTGCAGGGCGCCGAGCAAGTTCGGGCGCGACACCCACAGGCGTATGCGGTGTTCGTTCTGCCGCCATCCGAGGATGAACTGCTGAAGAGGCTGCGCCAGCGCGGTCGCGAGGATGAGGAGGCGATCCAGCGCAGGTTTGCCCAGAGCACGCAAGAGATCGCCCGCGCCCGGGGCGGGACAACCTTTGATGTCTTTGTGACCAATGACGACCTCGCGCGCACCACCGATTCGATCTGCGCCCTGGTCGCCGCGCGCCTGGGTTCGCCCGGGTCGCGGTGATCGAGATCACTTCACAGAGAGTCGCTCTTGCATTCCCTGCGCGAGCGCATCGAAGACGACCTGCGGCAGAGCGGTCGAATCAATCACGAGATACTGGCTGGGCTTGGCGCGGGCTTGATCGAGATATCCACTGCGAACCCGACCGTGATAGGCGGCATCCTTCTGCTCCATGCGATCGAGCGATCGGGTCATTCGCGACTGGGCGGTCGTCCAATCGACATCGAAAATGCAAACAAGATCCGGCCACCTTCCACCGATCGCAATATCGCCAACAGCGAGAATGTCCTTCACTGATACTCCCCCAGCGCTCCCCTGGTACGCCAGAGTCGAAGAAATGAATCGATCGGCAAGAACGAATGCCCCGCGCTGCAGCGCCGGAAGGATTCGCTCCTCAACCAACTGCGCGCGGCTCGCCATATATAGCAGCATCTCGCAGCGCGTCACCATTTCACAGTTGGCAGGATCGAGCAATACCTCGCGAATCTTTTCGCCAATCGCCGTTCCACCTGGCTCGCGAACTTCGACAGTCTCGACGCCAGCATCACGGGCAGCCTTGGCCAGCGAGCGCAGCTGGGTGCTCTTGCCGCTGCCGTCGGGACCGTCGAAGACCACGAACCTTCCCGGCAGAATCGAAGCCCAGGCGATTTGGGTTGCTGGCGGACTCATGACCCGGTCGACTCCGCAGTTGCCTCGGGCTCACCGGGACCGATGATGGCAGTTCCAACGCGCACGATGTTCGCGCCCGCTGCGATGGCTTCCTCGAAGTCGCCAGACATGCCCATCGACAAGAGATCAAAGGCTGCGCCACCGACTCCGCTTTGGCGAATATCCGCAAAGAGTTCGGCAGCGCGGGTGAATGTGCCGCGCGCTACTTCGATTCCTCCGACGAGTGGCGCCATCACCATCACGCCTCGCACCCGCAGATTGACCATTGTGTCGAGTTGCCCAACGACATGCCGTACGGCCGCGCCGGTGATGCCGTGCTTGGTTAGTTCGCCCGAAACATTCACCTCGAGCAGCACATCGATCGGTTGATCGCGCCGCGCTGCCTGGACATGAATCTCTTCCGCCAGGCGCAGGCTGTCCACCGAATGAATGAGGCGGCTCAACTCGACTGCCTTGCGAACCTTGTTTCGCTGGATCGATCCAATCATGTGCCAGCGAACCGCGCTCGTGCTGCCACGCAATTCTCGAAGCCGCGCCAGATGCTCGTCGATCTGCGCGGCGCGCTGGATCAACTGTTGCACGCGGTTCTCTCCAAAGTCCTGGTGACCAAACGAGATGAGTTCGCGAATTTGCTCGGGGGTCGCGGCTTTCGTGACCACCACCAGCATGATGTGTTCGGGCTTTCGCCCAGCACGAATCGCGGCGGCGGCGATGCGGGCACGAACTGCGTCGTACCGTTCTCTGAGGGTTCCATCCATCGATTGCTTCTGGGCGACTGCTTCCTGCATTGCCAAATTCTCCTTAAAGCAAAGGCTATCCAAAAGCGCCATCGCTTACTCTCTCTTTCGTGACGCGGCGAATTGCCAACACGCCTTGTGTGCTGATCGTGCGGGATGGTTGGGGTCGAAATCCCAATCCATCGCACGATTCGTTCAACGCACTCAAGTTGGCTGGCACGCCGGTGGATGATCGACTCACGCGCGAGTATCCCACCGTGCTCATCAAGACCAGCGGCGAGGATGTCGGACTGCCGGTGGGACCCGATGGTCCAGTGATGGGAAACTCAGAGGTTGGTCATCAGAACATCGGCGCAGGGCGAATCGTCGATCAGGAACTCATGCGCATCTCACAGGCGATTCGCGCCGGGCGCTTTGCGACAAACCCAACCATGCTGGAGGCATTTCGGCGCGCCACGGCGAGCGGCAGGAGTGTTCATCTGATGGGACTCGTCAGCGATGGTCAGGTGCACAGCGATCTTTCGCACTTGATCGCGCTCATTCAGCTGGCCCACGAGCGCGACTTCCCAGCCGATCGACTCTTCGTTCATGTCTTCACCGATGGACGGGATTGTCCTCCGCACTCCGCACTGCGATACCTCGCCACACTCGAGGATGCGCTCGCGCAATTCGGCGGAAGAATTGGTTCGGTGATCGGACGCTTCTATGCCATGGACCGCGACCATCGGTGGGACCGCGTCGCGCAAGCATGGCAGTGCCTCGTTGGTCGCAGCGCGCGCACCGCGGCGAGCCCCTCGGCGGTGATCGCGGCGCATGAGGCCCATCCGGCGAGTGCGAGCCAGTCGAGCGATGAGTTTGTTCCCGCCACGCGCATCGACGGGGTGGCTGGCAGTGTGCAAGCTGGCGACAGTGTGATCTTCTTCAATTTTCGTGGCGACCGCCCGCGCCAAATCATCAAGGCGTTCATGCTGCCTGAGGCGGAGTTTCGCGCCCTGCCAGGCGGCGGATTCGATCGCGGCATCGTGCCGAGCGATCTCTACTTCTGCACCATGGCCGACTACCAACGAGGACTCCCAGTTCATGTGATTTTCGCCCGCCCCGACAAGATGCCGGACATCTTGGGATCGTGGCTCGCGGATCAGGGGATCCGTCAATTTCGCTGCGCAGAGACTGAGAAGTTTCCGCATGTCACATTTTTCTTCAACGATTATCGCGAGGAGCCATTTGCCGGAGAAGTGCGCACAATCGTGCCGAGTCCGCGCGATGTTGCCACCTATGACTTGAAGCCAGAGATGAGTGCTGCCGGGGTGCTCGAGGCGGTTCTCGCCCGCGTTGCTGCACCCGACTGCGAAGAGGTAATCATCGTCAACTTTGCCAACTGCGATATGGTTGGTCACACCGGAAGTTTGCCGGCGGCGATCCAGTCGGTTGAAGTTGTCGACGCTGCGGTCGGTCGAATCGTCGATGCGGTGCTCGCCCGCGGCGGCTCGCTGGTTGTGACCGCTGACCACGGCAATGTCGAGCAGATGAAGGATCCCATCACCGGTGCGGCGCATACCGCGCACACCACTTACCCCGTCCCGCTCATTGTGGTTGGTCGTGCGTTCGTCGGCAAGGCGCTGCGCGCAGATGGCCGTCTCGCCGACATCGCTCCAACGATGCTTGACATGATGAAACTTCCCGCACCCGTGGCGATGACTGGTCGCTCGCTCTTACAATAACTCGATGCTGAAGATCCCCGGCGTGTTCTGCCTCGAGGCAGATTGGTTTGGACTCGATCATCCGATGTCCATGCGCCCGGTGCTCGATCTCTTGCAGAGTAGTGATGCCCGTATTCCCTTCGTTCTGCGCGATGTAGTCACCCGCGCCGAGATTGAGTTCTATCTGCGCCGCTGGTTTCAGGTTCGCTACCGCAACTTCGATGTGCTCTGGATGGCGATCCACTCGCGACCAGGCGAACTTCTTCCTGGCGACATGCGCGTGCCCTCGGAACGAATCAAGCTCGACGACCTCGAGACAATGCTCGCGGGAAGGTGTCAGGAGCGCATCCTCCACTTTTCTGGATGCCGCTTTCTCAAGATCCCGCCCGCCAGGATCAAGCAGTTTCTGAAGCGGACTAAGGCGCTCGCGGTGAGTGGGTTTTCGGGCGAGGTTCCCTGGCTCGAAGCGACCATCTTCGAGGCCTATTGGCTCACGCTTTTGCACTACGAAAGTCGTTCCCCGCGAGGCGTCCGCCGCGCGATCACACTGATGCGCCGCGAGCAAGGACCGCTGTGCAAGAAGTTTGGATTCGTGATGCGCGCTCGGGCGTGACGCGGACTGCGCGTGCATCCGCGCGACCTGCGACTATCCTCCAACTTCTCCAATGCTGCCAGTCATCGCTATCGTCGGTCGCCCAAATGTCGGCAAATCAAGCCTCTTCAACCGCATCGCCGGCGAGCGGATTTCGATCGTTGACCCAACACCAGGCGTCACACGGGATCGCATCTCAACGATCATCACCATCAATCCACCGAGCGAGTCGACCAACGAGGCGCTGCCACGCATTGCCGAGCTCTGCGACACCGGCGGATTTGGCATTTACGCTGCAGAGGGCAAGCGATTCGATGACGCCGGCGAAGACCTCGCCGCGCTCGCTCCCGATATCGAACGGCAGATTCTCGCCGCCATCGCGGGAGCGACGATCATTCTCTTCACAGTCGATGCGCAGACGGGTGTGACCGCGCTCGATGAACGCATCGCCCAACTCATTCGCCGCGGCGGCGGCAGCGATCGGGTGATGCAGGTGGCCAACAAGGTGGATGGCGCCTCGTGGGAGGTTCACGCCCTCGAAGCAGCGGCACTCGGATTCGGCGACACCTTTGGAGTCTCGACTAAGTCAGGTCACGGCATGCGGATTCTTATGGAAGCACTCTGGACTCGACTCGAGTCGCGTCCGCGAGAGGCGGCGGCATCACCCGAGATGAAGGTTGCAATTGTTGGACGCCGCAACGCCGGCAAGAGCAGCCTGGTGAATGCACTCGCCGGCGCGCCGCGGGTGATCGTGAGTGAGATCGCCGGCACCACCCGCGACTCGGTCGATGTTCGCTTCGAATCGGACGGCCGCACATTCATCGCCATCGACACCGCTGGCATTCGCAAGCGCAAGTCGTGGGCGGATGATGTGGAGTATTACTCGCACAATCGCACCCAAGTTGCCATTCGCAAAGCCGATGTTGCCATCCTGCTGCTCGATGCCACCGAGCCTGTCTCGCAAGTCGAAAAGCAGTTGGCTGGCGAACTGGTCGAGGCCTTCAAGCCGACCGTCATCGTCGTGAACAAGTGGGATCTTGTCAGCGCCAAGCAAGCGACCACGAGTTATCTCGACTACCTCACCCAAGAGTTGCCGATGCTCAACTTTGCGCCGATTGTTTTCATCAGCGCCAAGAATGCAGATCGCACCGCCGACGCTATCGCCATGGCATTCAACCTGCACACCCAGGCCAGTCACCGCGAGACAACTGGCAAACTCAATGCGCTGGTCCAGCGCATTCTTACCGAGCGCGGACCCTCGTCCAAGCTCGGAACCCTCGCTAAGATCTATTACATCTCGCAAATCGAAACGAATCCGCCGACGATCGCCATGGTGGTGAACAAGCCGGCAATGTTTGAGGGGGCCTACGAGCGCTATTTGGTCAACCGACTTCGCGAAGAAGTTCCCTACTCCGAGGTGCCGATCAAGTTGATCTTCAGCGCGCGGCGACGCGACCCAGATGATGCGACCCATCGTCGCTCGGTCGGAAAATCCTGACGATGTCCATCCAGCCGCTGCCGATTTTCGAGCGCGACGCAGACGCGAACTTTCGCACACTCGAAACGGATGCAGATCGATACGCCAAACTCAAGGCGCCAACTTCGATCGTGGTTCGTGGCGGACGGATGAAGTGGATTGCCGAGTATCCATACGACGGTGGTGCCAAGCCAGGGTGCGGGACCAAGTTGATCGCCAAGACGCACCGCGGCACCGAACTCGTCGAGATGCTCACCACGGTCTGCTCGAACTCGGGTTGCTCGAAGAGTGTCTCGCGGCAAGAAGTTCTTGAGTACATCGAAAATTCTGGCGGACGCGATTACCCCTTTCACCAGGAAGGGCGGGTCATTCGGGTCGCCACCGCCGAAGATGTTGCCCAGTGGAATGCGATCCAATCCGAAGCGGCAGCACTGGGGCCGGCAGCGAAGGAGATTCTCCACAGCAGCGGGCTGGGCATGAAGTTTGTGGCGGTCGAGCCCCTCTTCGGCGGCGAGTCGCTGACCATCTTCTACCTCAGCGAAGAGCGCATCGACTTTCGCGAACTTCTCAAGGTGCTGGCGGCCCGCTTTACCACACGGATCGAGTTGCGTCAGGTCGGGGCGCGCGACGAAGCCCGTCTGGTTGCCGACTATGAGAAGTGTGGACAGCACTGTTGCTGCAAGAACTTCCTCAAGGTGCTCAAGCCCATCTCGATGAAGAGCGCGAAACTTCAGAAGGCGACGCTCGATCCCATGAAGATCAGCGGGCGCTGCGGTCGCCTGATGTGTTGCTTGCGCTACGAAGATGAGACTTACGAAACGCTCTCAAAGCGAATGCCCAAGGCGAAGTCGCGCGTCGAAACGCCTGATGGCTTCGGCACGGTGATCGAGGCGCGCATTCTGGTGCAACTGGTGCTGGTGCGTCTCGAATCCAACAACCACGAGTTTGCCTATCCCGTCGAAGACATCAAGGTCGTTCCGAAGCCCGACGATCCCAAGATCAGCGAGTAGGATGTTCGAACTATGAATGCATCGCGTGGGCAGGACTCCGCGCCACAATCTGCCAGCGGCATCATTGACACCCTCCAATCACTGATCGTTGCCTTCGTCTTTGCGATGGCATTTCGCGGATTCATCCTGGAAGGATTCGTGATCCCCACTGGATCGATGGCGCCGACGCTGATGGGTGCGCATGTTCGGCTGCGCAGTCCGGCAACTGGCTATGAATATGCCGCAGATAGTGCTGAATTACTGCAAGCGGCGGCCATGAAGATGAAGGGCGATCGACCGATCTTCGATCCCATGATCAGTCGGCAGTATCCCCTGCTCACCACACCCAACGAGGTCCTTGCGGGAGAGGGTCGCATGGGCGATCGCGTGCTGGTGCTGAAATACATCGAGCCATTCACGGCACCCAAGCGCTGGGATGTCGTTGTTTTCAAGAACCCACCGGATCCCGTCGGCGAAGCTGTCTATTACATCAAGCGATTGGTTGGTATGCCAAACGAGACGCTGCTGGTTTCTGATGGTGATGTTTTCACGGGACCGCTCGACGCGGTGGCAGACCATTTGCAGATCGAGCGCAAGCCCGAGTACATCCAGCGCGCCGTGTGGCAGCCGGTGTATGACAGCGACTATCAGCCGATCGATGTGGCGCGACTCGAAACGGCACTGCGCCACAAGTGGGCTGGCGCTCCCTGGGTGGCGTCGGATGGCTGGAGCATTCGGGGCAGCCGCGCCTGGCGATCCGATACCCCCGCGCCGACATCGCTCACCTGGTCGAACGATGTGATTCCGCTGGACGATTGGAATGCCTACAACATATATCGACGCGAGATTGCCTACTTTCCCACAGCTGACCTGTGCATCTCCGCTGCTGTTTCGGCGGGCGATCCAGCTGCGTTTCACTCGACACTCGATCTCTCAGCCCGTGGGTTGCTGATGCGCTTCGAGATTGGCGCGGGCGAAGTGCGACTCTCGGTGACTGAATCAGAGTCACAACGCGTGGTTGCGCAGGCCACCGCACCCTTTGGATTTCCCGCGGAGGATGTCACGAACTGGCGTGAGCCGATCCGCTTGGAGTTCTGGCATGTCGATCAAGAGATGTCTTTGTTCGTGAATGGTGATCGTGTTGCGAACCTTCCTTACGATCTCGGCGGACCGGTCAAACGCTTGCTGGCATCGCACTTTGGTCGGACCCTCGAGCAGGTGCTGGCCAATCCCACCGCGCAGCGACCGACACCGACGGCCATTGCGTGGAAATTCGACGGCAGTCCCTTTGTCCTTCGCCACATCGAAGTGAAGCGCGATCTTTATTACCGCCCAGACTTCCTCAGCGCCAACAATCAGTTCGCAACGAACGGACCGGCGATTTCTGGTTTGGCCTTCGCGACCGACCCAACGCGGCTCTCGCGTGTGGCCGCGGGCGAGTATGTGATGTTTGGCGACAACAGCGGCGCGAGTAAGGACTCCCGACTCTGGGGCCGACCGCATCAATTGGTGGCGCGCGAACTTGGTCGCGAGAATCCATTCGTCGTGCCGCGGGAGATGGTGATCGGCAAGGCGTGGTCGGTCTACTTCCCGGCGCCACTCTCTCTTTCATCCGGCGGTCGCGCCTTCATTCCAGATTTCAGTCGCGTGCGATTCATTCGCTGAGGCGCGAGGGCACCGTGCGAGTTTCAGTCCCCGTCGCCGATGGATTCCTCTTCGTCTGCGCTCTTCTTTGGGGAATTGGATTCGTCGCCCAACGCATCGCCGCGCTGGACATGGGCGACACGCCCTTCACCTACAACGCGGCACGGTTCCTACTCGGTGCGCTCCTGCTGCTGCCCTTTGCGCTGCGCCGCCCTGCGGCGCGATCACAAGCGGTGATCATCGGCGGGAGTGCAGCGGCCCTCGCCATGTTCGCGGCAAGTTCGCTGCAGCAAATGGCGATGGCCAGAGTCACACCCGGAACAGCTGGATTCATCACCGGCACCTATGTGATCTGGGTTCCACTGCTGGGACTCCTCTGGGGCCAGCGGGTGTCACGACGAGTCTGGGCCGGCGCCGCGATCGCACTGGTTGGAATGTGGTTCTTGATGGTCCGGGGCAGACTTGAGATCGCCCCCGACGAACTGCTGCTGCTGGCCTGCGCGGTCGGTTGGGCCGCGCATGTTCACATCATTGGATGGGCGGCGCTTCGCGGCGATGTTCTTGGAATCGCATTTGTTCAATTCGCTGTGACTGGAGCGCTCTCGGGAGCTGTGGCGTTTGCCGCCGAGCCCGTTTCGCTCGAGATCCTCGCTGCCGGCTGGTGGCCAATCGCCTTCTCTGGATTCTTTGCCATCACCATCGCCTTCACCCTGCAAGTGCTCGCCCAAACGGCCGCGCCACCCGCGCACGCGGCGATCATTCTGTCGATGGAATCGCTCTTCGCAGAAATCTCCGGATCAATCTGGATGCGCGAATCATTTGATCCTCGCAAATGGGTTGGGGCAACACTGATGCTGACCGGCGCGCTGGTCGCCACGGTCACTGGGCTCCGCCGATCCCCTCCTGAATCGACCCACCCGCAGGAACCGGCAGCGGGTTGATCGCAAACTTTTTCTCGATGATGATGCGCTCGAGCAGTTTGTATGCAGCGAATCCGCTTGGCCAGACGACGACTTCGGCGCGGATATCGCGCGGTGACTTGGTCTTGAAGAATTGATCGAAGGCTTGCTGCGCGGTTGCTGGGTCGGTGACTGCGACGCCCTCTTCGCCTGGTTCTAAGATTGCCTTTCCCGGCTCTGGTGGATGCGCCTCACTGACGCGACCGTTGGAACAGAGCAGCAAGACTGGATCTCGCGCATCGGCATGCCAGCGCGAGATTCGCACGAATTGCACAACTTCGAATTGCGCCGCGCGCTTGGCATCCAACTTGGCACGCTCTGCTTCGAGTGACGCCACCTTCTCTGCCAGCAGCACGAGCGACTCGACGACCGCCGCGATCCGCGCGCGCTGCTTCTTCACGGCCTCGAGGTCTATGAGTCGCTTCTCGCGTGCCTG
>SIAB01000033.1 GCA_009692015.1 Phycisphaerales bacterium | reverse complement strand
GTGTCGGTCTCGCTGCTGAAAGTATGTCCCTTTTCCTCCAAATACTTCTTTAGGACCACATAGTTCTCGATGATCCCGTTGTGAATCACGGCGATTCCGTGACCAGCCTTCGAGTCATCCTGGTGCGGATGGGCGTTCGCTTCGGTCACCCCACCATGCGTCGCCCAACGAGTGTGGGCGATCCCAATCGTGCCGGAAAAGTTGGTGAGCGCCTGGATCTTGTCCTCGAGCACGCGCACCCGACCGACCGCCTTGCAGATGTGAAGCCCGTTATTGAGAACCCCAACACCGGCCGAGTCATAGCCGCGATACTCCAATCGTTTCAGCCCCTCCAACAAGATCGGGATTGCTGGCTTGCGACCGATATAGGCGACTATTCCACACATGATTCGAGGCTCCTTGAAACGGATGATCTCACAGCGGACCGATGGGTAAGGTAGCGTACGCACCAAGAGGTTCGTATGTGTCGTACGACCTTCTTGGCAGGACGCCGTTGACTGGAAGTTTTCATCGAGGTACTTGACGCATGGATGCGTCGCAACCCCCGCTCGATATCACGGACCGCAAGAATGCCATTCGCGCCTTGATGCGCGCCCGGCTGTCGGCTCTCAGCGACAGCGACCGCGCGATGGCGTCAAGCGCGGCATGTTCGCATGTCATTCGATCGGATGCCTTTCTTCGCGCGAGCTGCGTGATGCTTTACATGCCGATGCGCAGTGAAATCGATGTCATTTCGCTGGCGCTCGCGGCGTTTCGGTATGGCAAGACGGTCTGCGTGCCACGGGCCGATGTTGGTCGCAAGGCCATGCACGCCATCGAGACGAGTTCATTCGACGATGAATCGATGGATGCCGATGCACTGGGGGTTCGCGTGCCGAAGACTGGAGCGCAGATCCCCCACGATTCACTCGACCTGGTCGTCGTCCCCGGTGTCGCCTTCGATACCCGCGGCTTTCGCTTGGGTCGCGGCGGCGGCTACTACGACCGATACCTGGCACGATTGCCGCGCACCACAGCGACGATCGGCATTTGCTTTGACTTTCAATTCGTCGACACGATCCCCACCGAACCGACTGACATCGCTGTGCAAGCAGTTGTCAGCGATCGGCGCGGAATTCCAAATCACTCTGATCAATCTTCCTCACCACCGAAAGACAAACCATGACACTCGATAGCCAACAGCCTCGCGCATCATCTGGATCAGGATTCATGTCAGGCAACCGACGCAAACTCATTCCCATCGCGCTCGCGCTCGCGGGAGCAGCGGGCGTTGCTGGTGCCACATTCTTTTTCTCGCAGGGAAGCGACGAGACTCCCAGCGCCGAGAAGATTGCTCCCAACGCGATTCCTCCTGTGACTGCCAGCGCGCCCGCAGCTGTCGCGCCGCAGGAAATGCCTGAAATCCCAGCGCCATCTGCAAGCCAGACCGTGGCGATGACCGCGCCGATGCCGGCCGCGATGCCGGCCGACGCGTCTGTGCCCAGGCCGATGCAACTCAACGCCGCGTTCGCCCTCGCCCAGACTGATCCCGTCGCAGCGCGGCTGGCGCTGACCCAACTACTGGATCGACGCGAAGTGACCCTCGCCGAGATGCCCGCCACGATGGCGGCGCTGCGCGATCTCAACGCAACACTCTTCTTCTCACCCATCGCATGCGCGGGCGATCCAACTATCTGCTCATACACCGTGCAACCCGGCGACACCCTTTCGAAGATCGCCAAGAAGAACGCCGTGCAGACAGACTGGCGGGTGATCCAGCGGATCAATGGCATGAAGAGCGAGAAGTCGCTGCGGGTTGGGCAGAAAATCAAACTGCCAGTTGGCGCATTCCACGCCGAGGTCTCCAAGAGCAATTACGAGATGCGCATCTACGCGGGTGAGGGTCCGACGCGGGTGCTCATCGCGGCATACTCTGTTGGACTGGGCGAACTGAACTCGACACCAACGGGCGCATTCATGGTTCGACCGAAGAGCAAGCTGATCAATCCAGAGTGGAAGAATCCGCGCACCGGCGAGTCATTCGCGCCGGATGATCCAAAGAATCCAATCGGCGAGAGGTGGATCGGACTCATCGGAGTTGAAGCGCACAATCAAGGATTCAAGGGGTATGGAATCCACGGCACGATCGATCAAGCATCCATCGGAGCGCAAGCCTCGATGGGCTGTCTGCGCATGCGCGACTCGGATGTGAGTTTGGTTTATGAACTTCTCACCGAACCCAACAGCACCATCGTGATCGCCCCGTAGTTTCAGATCCCGTCAGGCACCGAGCCCTCAACTCGGAGTCTGTGGCAACGGTGGGACTCGATCAGAAGTGTCAACGCTGGAGAATCATTCTCCCCATTCACGCAGGCGTGAAACCGCCGCAGCACCACGACCCTGGCGAGTTTGTAGGACGAGCCGGAGTCTGCGTAGGCGAGGCGCAGCATGTCTGAGCCCAGAGTCGTGCGTCCTGCGGAGGGTCACTCACTTGATGATTGGCGCATGATCGGCGCAGAATCCACCAGCAAGACCTACATGCCCTTCCAAGGATCAGACGGCGACCACTCGCCGCGCGCCGGTCCCTCGGAATTCAGCCCGCCCGATCGCGCGGCTCCCGACATCCTCGGCGCGCGCGCCAATCTCGCCGCCAGCAGCATTGCCTCGCGCATCGCGCCAGCATCCGCCTTGCCCTCACCGGCAATTGCGAATGCTGTGCCGTGATCGGGACTCGTGCGCACGATCGAAATGCCAAGCGTCACATTCACGGCCGACTCAAAGGCCAGCAACTTGAGCGGGATCAATCCCTGATCGTGGTAGAGCGCGACCACTAGGTCGTATCGCCCGCTCACCGCATCTCGAAAGATCGTGTCCGCTGGCCAAGGACCCGAGACATCGATGCCCGCACTGCAGGCCATTTCGATTGCGGGACGGATGACCCGATCCTCTTCATCGCCAAAGAGACCATGCTCGCCGGCGTGTGGATTGAGACCGCACACCGCGATGCGCGGCGACTTCACACCCAGATCCTTGCAGAAGCGATGACCGAGATCGATCGGATCGAAGACCCGACCGATCGTCAGGATGTCGCGAATGGTCATGAGCGGAACATGGGTGGTCGCCAAGGCAACCCGCAACTTGGGCGAGGAAAAAGCCATGCAGTGCCGTCGGGCCCGAGTGCGAAAGGCAAAGAGTTCGGTGTGCCCGGGCCAGCGATATCCCGCGAGTGACCAGGACTCCTTGCTGATCGGCGCCGTCACCACGGCCTCGACATGGCGCGGGTCGTTTGCTGCGCGCATCGCATCAACGATCGCGGCTTCGACATAAGCCTTGCTCGCGAGTCCACCAACTTTGGATGGCTCTCTGCGATCGAACAGCCCCAGCACCTGGCCGTGATCGATCACCACATAGTCCGCGTCGATCTCGAATTGCGCCCGTTCGCTCTCGGCGGCGACCCGCAGCCAGTCGACCGGCAGACCACACTTCTCTGCCGCCACATGCATGAGGTGGTTCGACCCATGGACAACCCATCGCGCCGCGCGGCGAACCACCGGATCGTTGAGCGCCTTGACCGTGACTTCTGCGCCGATTCCGGCCGGGTCACCGAGTGAGATAGCGACTGTTGGGCGCAGCGATTCCATAGCGAAATGCTAGCGAGCGAAATGTGCAGACCCATGCTGGTTTCGTCCGATTCGGCACAGTAGAGTGATTGCGTCGATGCCCAACGAATCGTCCATGACCACACCCGATCCGAGGTGCTGTCCCCACATGGAACGCAACGACCATCGCTGCACGGCGCGATTCGCCCTCGGCGAGGTCGAGCAACTCTTCACCTTTTGCTGCGGCGGGTACCACGGCTGCGCCCTCTTTCATCGCATCAATATGGAAGCGCGGTTTTGCGAGGCGGTTGGCGACACGCGACTCGGCGTGCTGCAGCCCAATCGCGTTCCCGCGCTCATGCAGCCAACTCTCCATGGAAACGAATTCCGTAGCAGCCCGAAAGTTCCGTGACTTTCTGACCTTTTGCCGGATCGAATGCGGACTGGCGCCCCTGACGCTCGAGGCCTACGCCCGTGATCTCGGTCAATTGTTTTCGTATCTCGCGGATCGCAAGAAGGACGACGCGACCACGGCAACGATGCACGATCTGACCAATCACATTCGTTGGCTCTCGCGCGAGCGGGCCTACGAGGCGACCACCGTCACCCGCCACCTGGCGACCATTCGCGTTTTCTATCGCTGGCTTCATGCCACCGGCGCGATCGCCCGCGACCCCGCGCGACTGCTCGAGCGACCGACGGCTTGGAAACGATTGCCCGGAACCATGACAGCCAAGCAGATGAAGCAACTGGTCGAGTCGCCGTCGGCAGAGCATGGTCCGCTCTGGTTGCGCGACCGCGCCATGCTCGAACTGATGTATGGCGGCGGACTGCGCGCCAGCGAAGTCTGCACCATCAAGGTCAATGACTTTCACGAGACACTCGGCGCGCTCGCGGTCACCGGCAAGGGTGGCAAGCAGCGGATCGTTCCCATCGGTGTTCCAGCCATTCAATGGACCGCCCGCTATCTCGCCGAATGCCGGCCTTCGCTGGTGCGATCAACCGACGGTCGTGATGGATTTCGGCTCTTGCTCTCCTTCACCGGTCGACCACTCGATCGTGTGGCGGTCTGGCAACTTGTGAAGCGAAACGCAGCGCATGCCGGTCTTGATGATGTCCATCCGCACACCCTGCGCCATTCTTTCGCCACGCACCTGGTGCAGGGAGGTGCCGATCTGCGCGTGGTGCAGGAACTTCTCGGACACGCGAGCATCACCACCACACAGGTCTACACCCATGTCACACGCGATCACCTGAAGGAAGTCCTGGCGAATTGCCATCCCCGCTCGGCTGTTCAGTCCAAGGTCAAGCGCCGCGAAAAGTAACCCAATTTCGCGGCATCCTTGGCCATCGCCAGGGTTTCCTCGGCCACGCGGTTGGCGCGCTGGCATCCATCGCGCAGAATGTCGATGATCGCAGCGTCGTTTCCCTCATAGAGACGGCGGCGCTCGCGCATCGGCTCGAGCATCTTGTTCAGCGCCTCGGCGACCTCCTGCTTCACATGACCATCGCCGAGATTGTCGCCGCGGGCATATCGATCTTTCAACTCGGCGACCCGCGCCGGGTCGGTGATGAATGCATCGACATACTGAAAGAGGGCGTTGTTGATGTCACCGGGTTCTGTGGGGCTTTGGCGTCCCGTGAAGATCTTGCCCATCTTCTTCTGCACTTCCTTTGGCGAATCGGCAATGAAGATCGCATTGTTGAGACTCTTGCTCATCTTGTTCACGCCATCGGTTCCGACGAGTCGACCCACCGCACCCACATCGGCGCGCGGTACTGGAAAGGTGCCACCAAGTCGAACATGATCAGCATCCTCGGCGTGTTCTGAAACGCCACAAAAAATCTGATTGAAGCGCCGGGCAACCTCGCGGGTCATTTCGAGGTGCGGCACTTGATCTTCGCCGACTGGCACGCCGACTGGGCGAAAGGCGAGGATGTCTGCCGTTTGCCCCACGGCATAAAGCGGAAAGCCAAAGGAATATGTCTCGCCAAGCGCCTTGATCTTGATCTCATCCTTGAGCGTCGGATTGCGCATCACCCGGTTGAATGGCAAGAGCATGGCGAAGAGAAAGGTGAGTTCGGCGATCGCTGGCACTTCGCTCTGCAAGAAGATGGCCGATTGCGTGGGGTCGATGCCCATTGCCAAGTAATCGCGCACGATCTCCATCGAATCACGGCGAATGTCGCCGGCCTGCTCGGCGCGCGTGGTGAAGGCGTGCATGTTGGCGATCAGAAAATAGCACTCATGCGTGGACTGCAACTCGACCCGGCGCTTCACACTGCCAACCCAATGCCCCAGATGAAGCGTTCCCGTGGGCGTGTCTCCGGTCAGGATTCGCGGCCTCGCCTGTGAACTGGATGACGAAGGAGTCGCGGGTGTCATGCGCACCAGAACAATATCAGGTTGATGAGATTGAAGAGGGCGTGCGCCACGATGGGCGCGATGATCCGTCCGGTGCGCTCCATCAACCAGCCGAGCATCACGGCCAGCGCGACGAGTGTTACGAGTCCTGAGGCCACCCCTCCCGCGGTGAGTGCCTCGATGTGGATCGCAGCAAAGACAGCGCTGGTTATCAGGATGGCGAACCACGGTCGCAGCGGCAACCCGCGCAGTCCGCGCTGCAGCGCACCACGGAAACAGAACTCCTCGGCGACTGGCGCGCAGAAGAGCACCACCACCACCATCGCGCTGGTGAGCAACAAGTCGGGGGAAGTGCGCAGCAACTCGAAGGTCGAGTGCCCCTCGACCGGTGGCTGCGCCCCGCCGTAATACAACTGGATCGACCCCGCGATGCTGCCGATCGCCTGCAGCGGGAACCACGCGATCCCCATCGCGATCACGCCGAGACCCGCGGCGCGCCAGCAGCTCCACGGTGAGAGCGGTGATGACTGCGAAGCGCAGGCGATCGCGGTCTGTCCGAGGAAGAGGATCGGCAGGCACATCAACAGTTGTGTGGCGAATGATCCAAGGGCGTGGATGACCACACCGCGCAGCGATGGATCATCGGCCGCGACGCCCAAGATCTCCCCGAACAGTCGCCCGCCCGATGGGGCTACCAGCAGGAGTCCGACAAAGAGGATGAACGAGTGGGATGATCCGTATCGCCACGCAGACTGCTGGGCGCCGTTCAATCGCATCGCCCGTGTTGCGGCCACAACGGCAATGATCGCTAGCCCGATCACCAGTGCGATGACTGGCCAGTTGCTCGCTGGCGCTGCGATCGACGCAGGCTCGGTGATCGACGCGGGCGCGAGGATCGGCGCAGTGTCGCCTTGTGCATTACCCTCTGAACCCACAAGGCCGATTGCCACGATGACTGATGTACTCAAGAGAATTGTCGCGCGCAAGAGGCGCGAGGTCGCAGCGGCGAAGGTGGCGGTTCCCCTGGCGGAACTCCGCGAGCGCATTTCAGAGCTCGGCCGTCCGCGTAACTTTTTCCAAGCCGTGGTTGACCATGGCAGCACCGCGCGCACCCGGCTGATTGCCGAGGTGAAGCAAAAGAGTCCCTCGGCTGGTGTGATTCGCGCGGACTTCGACCCTGTCGCCATCGCTCGACAATATCACGCGGGCGGTGCCTCGGCGATCTCCTGCCTCACCGACGGCCAAGATTTCGGCGGCAAGTTGGAGTTCATCCACGCGATTCGGGATGCGATCCCCCTGCCGGTTCTTCGCAAGGATTTCATCATCGATCCCTATCAGATATGGGAAGCGCGGGCCGCAGGAGCCGACGCCGTGTTGCTCATCGCTGAGTGCCTGCGCGAAAGCGAGGTGATCGACTTTCAGATTCTGTGCGTCGAGCTGGGAATGACTTCGTTGCTCGAGGTGCATGACGCCGACAATCTCTGCCGAGTCCTGAATCATGTTGGATTCCCCCACGCTGGATACTCGCTGCTGGGCATCAACAACCGCAACTTGCGCACCATGAAGAGCGATGTCAATCATTCACTACGCATGGCCGACCTGGTGGAAGACCCGCGCATCTTGGTCAGCGAATCTGGGATCACCACACCGCAGGACATGAAGCGGCTGCGGGAGCACGGCATCCACATCGTGCTGGTCGGCGAGCACTTGATGCGGCAACCCAACATCGAAGTTGCAACCCGCGAACTCTTGCACTGATCTGCCCCGATCACTCACACCGCGACGCGGGCGCCAATCAGTTCGGCGATGTGCCATCCAGTCAGGGCTGCGCCGATACGAATCTGATCGCCGGCCACGAACATCTGCACGCCCATGCCTGGGTCGAGGCTCCAATCCGTGCGAATCCTGCCCACCAGCACGGGATCGCCCCCCGCAGCGTTGAGCGGCTCTGGAAAACGATTGTTGATCCGGTCATCGACGACTTCGACCCCAGGCGCAGTGCGAAGAATCTCGCGCGCCTCGGATTCACTCAGTGGCGTTTCGAACTCCAAGCCGATCGCTTCGCAGTGGGCGCGCAGCACAGGCACGCGCACGCAGGTTGCCGCGACCCGCACCGCAGGGTCGTTCCAGATCTTGCGGGTCTCGTAGAGAAGTTTGACCTCTTCCTCGTTGTATCCCTCGGGGCCAATCGCGCTGTTATGGGAAAAGCAATTGAAGAGGTACTGCCTGCCGAAAATCTCTGTATTCATCGCTCGACCACCGGCAAAGTCGTGTGCTTGCGTTTCGAGTTCTCGCATCGCCGCCGCCCCCGCACCGCTGGCCGCTTGATAGGTCGCGACCGTCATTCGCCGAACCCGAGCAACACGGTGCAGCGGAGTCGCAGCGACCAGTGCCACGATTGTCGAACAGTTGGGAACCGCCACGATCGCTGGCTTGGTGATCGAATCGAGCACCTCGGGGTTGACTTCTGGAATGATGAGCGCGACCGCTGGATCCATTCGAAAGGCGCTTGAGTTATCGATAACCCACGCGCCTGACGCAACGGCCTGCGGCGCCCACTCTCTCGAGATTCCCTTGCCGGCCGAAAAGAAGGCGACTTGCACCCCCGCGAAGCAGCCAGGGCGAAGCGCTTCGACGGCGATCTCTCGATCCCCCACCGTGATCTTGCGTCCGGCCGATCGCTCGCTTGCAAAGAGCCGCAGGCGGTCGAGCGCGATCCCGCTCGCGGCAAGAATCGCTATGAACTCCGCTCCGACGGCTCCGGTTGCGCCCACGACGGCAACGGAGAAGTCATTCGAGTTGCCGAAAGCGTGGGAGCGCGGAGAATTATTCATAAGAAATACGGGGTGGCACTTGCCATTTTGAATATGTATCGTAAGGTGTTGACGCTACAGGAATGCGGTTGTGTAAACCGTTTTTCCGAGGGCGCACAAAGGAATCCTTCATGCCAGCAAAGCCAGCTAAATCGTCCAAGACCCAAACGAAGTCCGTCAAATTGACTGATGCTCAACTCGAGAAGGCCAGCGGAGGCGGCTCAAGCCGCGTCGCTCGCAACTCGAGCGCCTCTCGTCAGACCCGGACACCGAAGCGCTAATCTAGCGAGTCTCATCGACGAAAAACTGCCAAGGTGGCTGAATGCCTTGTGGTCGGCGACCGTTCTCTGCTCCTGAACGGCCGCTGATCACTTTTTTGCAGTCACTTTTCCCAGACTCGATCGGCTGGGTCAGATCAGCGTGTCGTCTGGCGAATCGAGCATCTGCCGGCGAGCCATCTCGCGAAAGGGACCCGGGCACGCGACGAGTTCGTCGAAGGTTCCAGCCTGAACGATGCGTCCAGCTTCAAGAACATAGATCTTGTCCACGGATCGAATCGTGCTCAGTCGATGGGCGACGATGATCCGCGTTGCGTTCAGCCCTTCGAGGCTCTGCACCACTTGCGCCTGGGCGATTTCGTCGAGCGCGCTGGTCGCTTCATCGAAGATCAGGATGCGCGGTCGGGTCACCAGCGCGCGGGCGATCATCAGTTTCTGAATCTGCCCGCCGGAAAGTGTTTGATCCGTGACATAGGTGTGAACGCCCATCGGCATCTGGTCGACTTCCTCGCCAAACCCCGCTGCTTCGATTGCGGCGTTCGCATCCTTGGCTGTGAAGAGCGTGCTCCCCACAATGTTGTCGAGAATGCTGCCGGGAATCACGCGCGTGTGCTGAACAACCGCGCCAATCTGCCGCCGAACCGAGACGACATCGAGTCGTCCGAGCGCCTTGCCGTCGAAACTGACTTCGCCGAGCGTGGGCTCGCGCATTCCCAGGATCAACTGGGTCAGTGTCGACTTGCCACTTCCGGATGCACCCACGATCGCGACACGCTCTCCTGCTTTGATGTTCATCGTGACACCACAGAGCACTTCGTTGGCGCTCCCGGGATATGAAAACCGAACGGCCTCGATGTCGATCTTCCCACTCAGAACGCCTGGCTGTTCGCGATCGACTGTTCGCTCGGCCGGGGCACTCAAGATCGGTTCGAGTCGTCGCAGGATCGAGCGCAGCGAGGCGAGATCGCCCAGCCGTTCTCCAAACTCGAGCACCGCGTAAAGCGCCGCGACGAAGGCGCTGTTGAAGACGAGGTACTGCGCCACGCGCTCCGTCGCAGAAACCGGCGCGAGTTGCAACACACCCCCGCCGTCAACGGGGAGAAAGAGAATCCAGAAGATCATCATGCACAGAAGTGGGAACGCGGTGGCGAAGATGTCGAAGAGCCGCTCGAGGCGGCGAATCTGCATCGTCGCCGATCGAACGCCACGGAAGCGATTGATCCAACGAAGGGTGGCATACTGCTCTGCTGCCGCGCTGCGCAGTGTGTCGATCCCGCCGATGAACTGCAGGACCATGCTCAGGAGCCTGCCCTGCCCCTCGAGGATTGTTGTTGACAACTTCGCGCGGCCCGCGCTGATGAGCAGGCTCACGCTGACGGCGACGATCAACAGGATGCTGCCAACAAGCGCAGCCGTCGTGTTCACCCAGAGCATCACCACGAGATAAGACAGCGAGAAGACTCCGGCCATGATGGCCGAGATCGCTGCGCCCGAGAGGCTCGTTTGCAGATCACCAACCGACAGAATTCGCTCTGCGAGATCGCCACTCGAAAATGTGCGAAAGACATGGGTGGGCATCCGCAGACAGCGATCTAGGATTCCGCCGAGCGCCCGCTTGGCGATGCGTGTCTCGGCGCGCAGCAGTAGATTCGATACCACCAGCCCGCACGCCGCGGCCGTGAGCGTCGTGGCCAAGAGGATGATTCCCAGGAACACGAGTCCCATTCGATTGCCGCTCGGCAAGACGCGCGCGACGAGCAGTCCGGTCGCAATTGGAATCGCTAGATTGACGAGAGTCCCGATACCAGAGATCAGGAAGGCGTGCAGGAAGTCCCGTTCAGATCCTTGCAGGACGAATCGCAAGAACTTTGGAATTGTGGATTGATGAGCCGCAAGCGTGGGATGAAACTGCGATGCGCTTCCCGCAAGTGTTGCGGCGAATGCTTGGTCGACGCGAATGGGCCCCTGCGTCGCACCGGCCGAGTGAACGAACGCCACCATTCCCGCGGGGGTCGGCAAGACTGCCACCGGTGATTGATCCTCCAATCGGAACGCCAGCAGTGCTCCGACTCCCGATGTCCACCAACCTGGATCGAGAAAGACTGGGCGAATGCCGAGACCCGCGACATGTGCGAAGACCTGCTCGGGTCGCCGGGTGTTGTCTCGTGGGATTCTGCTTGGGATCGCAGTGAGGTCGCAGCCAATATCCTGCACAATCTGGGTGCAGGCCCGCACGATCGGCGGCAGTCGTGCATCGGGCAACTCGCGCCCGCTCCCCGAACGCTGCGAGAGCATCGAACGCAGTTCTTCCGGAAAGGACAAGCGACTGCTGGCGATACCGACCAGGCGACGCAGGTGGCGCGTGTATGTCACATCGATCACGACCTGCGCACGACGGGCGAGTTCGGTCGAGCATCGCTCACAGGCCACTGCCATCGTTGCCTTGCCAGGAAGGGACGAACCGCAACTCGTGAGTGTCGAAGCGATCCCAGCACAGAGCGCTGCCTCGACTGGCGATCCGGCGGCGATACTGCGAACTTTCGCCACCGGAACGCGAATGAGTTCTGCCTCACTCACCGGAACGACCTCAACTCCAGCGGCGGGACCGACAAACGCCCCGCCCGCTGGGATCACGCCGATTTTGTGGCGACGCCCATTGAGACCGCGCCGGGCAAAGAGCACCACGGATCCCTGCGCGATCACGATGAGATCAGTGAGATCCGCGAGGCGCAACTGGCTGCGGCGATCGAGATAGCTGCTGATCCCGCCGAGTTCGAGCGCGCACTGCGGCGCTGTTTTCTGCGGTGCGCTCATCCGATCTCCCCCGCAACGAGGTTGTGATAGACACCGCCCAGCGCCAGCAATTGATCGTGCGTGCCGCGCTCGACCACCTCACCCTGTTCCATCACGATGATTTCGTCTGCATCACGGATGGTGCTCAAACGGTGGGCCACGACCAGACAAGTGACGCCCCGCCGCCGCAGCGCCTCATCAAGGGCCAGTTCGGTCACGGGATCGAGCGCGCTGGTCGCTTCATCGAGAATGATGATGGCCGGGCGACGCGCCAGGGCCCGGGCGATATCGAGCCGCTGCGCTTCACCGCCAGAAAAGTTGGATCCACCCTCGGCCACCTGCTGGTCGAGACCGCCGCGATAGGCAACGAGCTCGGAGAGCTGGGCGTCTTCGAGTGCCTCGGCGAGCCAAGCATCCGGAATATCAGGGTTCCACAGCGTGAGATTTTCGCGAATCGATCCCTCGAAGAATGCGGCGCGCTGAAAGACGGTCGCGATGCTTGTGGCCCGCACATGCCGAGCGATGTTTCCCAGGGGTTGACCATCGATCAGAACTTCGCCCTGCCAAGGGTCGATCAACCCAGCGGCGAGTCGGGCGATGGTCGACTTGCCAGAGCCAGTTCCACCGACGATCGCCACGCGCCCACCCGAGGCGATCTTCAGCGAAAAATTGGCGAGCAGCGGTGCTTGACCATGACCGTATCCAAAGGTGATGTCGCGCAGCTCGAGATCGCCGTCGGCGTACTCAATCTCGCGGGAATCGTCGACATCGGGATCGGTTGCGAGTCGATCCACTCCGTGGCACATCACATCGTCGAGCCGCGCAAGATCTGCCCGCACCGTCTGAATCTCGCGAATGAGTTCGGCCAACTGTGTCACGGGACTCATGAATCCCAGCAAGAGGATCTGCATCCCGAGCAGCATTCCTATCGACATGGTTCCCTGCATCACTTGCCATCCGCCAAATGAGAGCACCAACACCGACACGACCAGCGCCTGAAACCACGATGGCAGCAGACTCACGGCGTTTGAGAGCAGACTCGCGCGCTGTCGTGCCGCACTCACCCGTTCCGCAAATCCCATCGAGCGACCGAAGAAGTCAGCCTCGCGACCTCCGGCCTTGAGTGACTCGAGCGTCAAGAGCCCGGCGATGATCGCTCCCTGTTTCATCCCCTCCTGCTGCTGCAACGATTGGGCCTGATCGACGCGCGATCGGGCCACGCCATACAAGAGTGTCAGCGTGGCCAGCACCGCAACGAAGGCGATGATGCCCATCGAGACGCTGTTCCAGGAGATGGCCGCCAGAAATGCCAGAAGTGTGAAAACCTGGATGATGGCCGGAGCAAACTTTGACGCCAGCAATCCGGCGATGGCGTCGTTGCTCTGCACCCGTTCGGCGATGTCTCCGGGATAGCGCTGCCCGAAAAATGTGGTTGGCATCCGAAAGAGTTGTTGCAAGAAGTCGGCCGTGCGCTCCATCGACAACTGCTGTTCGAGCCGCGCCAGAATCAGTTGTTGAATGATGATCAAACCGGTCTCGAGGATCAGCGCCGCGACGGCACCGCCGAGGATCCATGGCATCCAATCGGTTCGCTCCTCTGCGAGCACACTGTCGACAAACGATGCGGCAATGCCCGGGATCGCCACCAGTGGAACCGCCAGCAGCAGCCCGACAAACACCGTGAGCCAGACCGCCACGCCCGCGCCGCGCATCCATCCAATCACCAGACTCAGCGACGAAGGCGGACTTCCCGTGACCTCGAACGAATCGCCCGGCTTCATCTCGACCACGACCCCGGAGAATTCCTGATTGAATTCTTCGACCGTCACCAGACGACGGCCTGCGGCGGGATCCATGATCCGGTAGCCGCGACTGGTCCATCCCTCGAGCACCACGAAATGATTGAGACCCCAGAAGAGGATCGCCGGCAGTGTGAGCTCATCGAACGCATCGGGTTCGCACTGCAGACCATCTGCTTCGAGACCGAAGTGCCGCGCGGCGCGCACGATGCGCAGCGCGTTCGATCCATCGCGATCAACACCAACTGCTTCGCGAACCTCTTCGAGTGGTCGATGGGCGCGGTAGTAGCCAAGCACGCTGGCCAAACTCGCCGCGCCGCACTCGGCGGCGACGACTTGCATCGTCGTTGGAACGCGAATCGCGCGCGGCCTTCCCGGCGGAAGTTGTGGTGGCGCGTCCTCGCCGTCGTTGGTTGCTTCTGGCTCTTGCAAATCCTCTTGGTTCATGGCGACGAACCGTCACCCTGTCCCAGCCCGGGCAAGAGAAGCGCCGCGGGAGGAATCTCGCTCACGATGATTTCAACATCACATGGAGTGCCATTGGCGACAGCCCCAGACGCTCCGCGCCGCGTCGTCCAGCGCAGACCATCGCGACCGTTTGGGTCGCGCTCGAATGCCACGACGATCGCAGTGATCGTGCCGAATCGCTCCTGAATCGATTCGATCACGGTTGGACTGGGAATTCTTCCCAGCATCTGACCTGGACCGGTGACGAAATCGTCGATGGACGACACGGTGCCGATCGCCCGCGCATCTCCGTAAGAATCACTGTGCGAAAACGACGCGCGAACCTGCATTCCTTGCACAAGGCGCTTGCCTTCGGCGAGCGGAACGAACGCGATGCAGATCGGATCATCGCTCCCTGCTGCAACGATCGCAATCGTCTGACCCTGCGTGACAAAGTCCCAGTCCTCTGCTTCGATCGAGACAATCGTTCCATCCGCCGAAGCAAGCACCTGCGCCGGTTGTTCGACTTCGGCGGCACTGCGCGCGATGAGTGCGATGCACTCTCGCGCCTTCACGCGATCGCCAGCATGCTTCTTGAATTCGTAAATCATCCCCTCCAGGGGAGCGTGGATTGAATCGAGTCGCTCTCCGCGCAGAAATACGCCGCTGCCAATCACGCTGACCGGGATTCGTCCGAGGAATCCCCACGACACGACCGCGGCGAGTAGAAGCGCCAGCGCCGCCGTCACAACCCAAATTTGCGGCGAGATCATGGGGCTGAGGGTGTTGAGGCGATTGCGCCCACCCACCGAATGAAGCGCCTGGGTGCGGAAGATCTTTGCGGGGCCTTCGGAACCAGGGTCCATGGAGCGGAAGACTACCGCTGAAACTCAATTGTGTCGGAGATCAAGCCGTCTGTACAGCGAAATAAAACCGTGCGACCCGCGCTTGAAACGTCGACTTGTCGGGGCGCTCAAAAACATAATGCCCTTCCATCGTTCCCCAGGGTGTCGGCAGCGGGCAGTAGCTCGAATATTCGAACGACTCGCCGGGGGCGAGATCGGGGTGCTGTCCAACAACACCCGGGCCATCTACATCATGCGCGGTGCCACTCGCATCGACAATGTTCCACGACCGATTGGTGAGTTGCGCGCGCTCCGATCCCTCATTGGTCATGACCACCTTGTAGGCAAAGATGTAGCGACCGCGCTCGATGTCCGAGTGCGTCTCGATAAAACTCGGTGTGACCTGAATGCGAATGCCTTCGGTGAGTGCTTCAGAACCCAGTGACTTGGTCGCGGTTGCGGTCATGGAGCAAGGATAGGCGCGGCACGCGCGCTGCGTCACGCTCGCTCTTGGGTGCCTCGTTTGTGCTTGGGAGGAATCCGAAGAACCGGGCGCTGTGCATCGGATGAGGGAGTGTGCAAGGCACGGGACTTCGCTACGATGAAAAGCCAGTCACTTTGGGGATTGGTGTAACGGTAGCACAACAGACTCTGACTCTGTTTGTCCTAGTTCGAATCTAGGATCCCCAATTTTCCGAGGCGCCTCCCGCTAGTTTGGTCGCTCATGCGCGTCGTAAGCCTCCTACCCTCGGCTACTGAAATTCTCTGCCGGATCGGCGGCGAGCGCCTGCTGGTGGGCAGAAGCCACGAATGCGACTGGCCTGCGAGTGTGCTTGATCGACCCGTGCTGACCGCAAGGCGAACCCCCGCTCCCGTCGGTGTCGGCGCGAGCGCAGAGATCGACTGCGCGGTGCGCGAAACGCTGACCGGCGGTGCGTCGCTCTACACGCTCGATGTTGAAGGGCTGCGCGATCTGCAACCAGATGTCATCCTCACCCAGGACCTCTGCGCCGTCTGCTCGATCGATCTGGCGACTGTTCGCGGCGTCGCTGCGACGATGCATCCCGCTCCTGTGATTGTCTCTCTGAATCCCAAATCCATCTGGGATGTGCTGGACGATTGTTTGAAGGTTGGCGCTGCGGTTGGTTGCACGGATGGCGCCGAGCGGGCGATGGTTGAACTGCGCGAGGGGTGGTGGACCGCAGTCGATTTCGTGAATCCGTATATAGAAGGCCCCGAGGTTCTGTTTCTTGAGTGGATGGATCCACCATTCTGCGGCGGTCACTGGACGCCAGAACTCGTGCACGCTGCAGGAGCGCGACACTCGCTCAATGTCGCTGGCGCAAAGAGTCGCCAGCTCGCTCCTGAAGAAATACTGACTGCCGCTCCAGAGCGGATCATCATTTGTCCCTGCGGATATGGCATCCCAGCCATTCGGGCTGAGCTCGCGACACTGCGGGCACAGCGGTGGTGGCCACTCTTGCCTGCGAATCTCCAAGGCGAGGGGCGGGTAGTGCTCGTCGACGGCAACCAGATGTTCAACCGGCCTGGACCGCGCTTGGTCGATGCTTTTCGCTGGTTGACAGGCTGGATCAACGATCGACCAGAGTTGATTCCACCCGGATTCCCTGTCGAAGTGGCGTGAGGCGAGTGGCACGCGGGCGGTAGCGTGATGGCACGACACTTGCTCTTCAGGGAGACCTATGAACTTTGAGAAATTCACAACGCTCGCTCAACAGGCCATCGCGCAGGCTCAATCGCTGGCGGTTCGCGATCAACACGGCGAAGTGAATTCGCTTCACCTGCTCAGCGCACTCTTGAGTGAGAAGGACAGCCCCGCGGCGAGCGTGCTGTCGAAGGCCGGACTCGACGGCGCGCGCATCGCTGCGACGGCGACGGCGCAGCTGTCGCGACTACCCAAGGTGCAGGGCTCCACTCCGACTGCCAGCCGCGACTTCACCGAGACAATCGGCGCAGCGGAGCGACTCGCGCAGAAGATGAAGGACAGTTTCGTCTCGAGCGATCACTTGCTCGTGGCCATCGCAGAGACGCGCGGCGCGGGGAAGGATGTGCTTGCCGCCGTGGGAGTCGATGCGCGCCTGCTGGAACAGGCCGCGCGCGACATTCGCAAGGCCAGCGGGGTGCAAGGCATCCACGATCCTGGGGCCGAGAGCAGTTACGAAGCGCTCAAGAAGTATGGCAAGGACTTGAATGAACTCGCGGCGAGCGGCAAGCTCGATCCGGTGATCGGTCGCGACGAAGAGATTCGCCGCTGCATGCAGGTGCTTTCGCGGCGCACCAAGAATAATCCGGTGCTGATTGGTGAGCCAGGCGTTGGCAAGACTGCGATTGCCGAGGGACTCGCCCAGCGCATCGTCAATGGTGATTGCCCCGAGTCGATGCGTGCCTCGCGGATCATCAACCTCGATGTTGGACAGTTGCTCGCTGGAACGAAGTACCGCGGCGAATTCGAAGAACGACTGAAGGCTGTGCTGCGCGAAGTTGCCTCGAGTGATGGGCGGATCATTCTCTTTATCGATGAGCTACACACGATTGTTGGTGCAGGACAGGGCGAGGGCGCAGTCGGCGCGGGGCAGTTGCTCAAGCCAGCACTCGCCCGTGGCGAACTCCACTGCATTGGCGCGACGACGCTCGACGAGTACCGCAAGTATGTCGAGAAGGACGCGGCATTCGAGCGGCGCTTTGCGCCGGTGTTCGTGGGTGAACCGTCACTCGAAGACACGGTTGCGATCCTGCGCGGACTCAAGGAGAGATACCAAGCGCACCACGGCGTTCGCATCCAGGATGCCGCGCTGGTGACAGCTGTCGAACTCTCACACCGCTACATCAGCGATCGATTCCTGCCAGACAAGGCGATCGATTTGCTCGACGAGGCCGCCAGTCGCCTGCGCATCGAAAATGATTCGATGCCGGCAGAACTCGACGCAATTCGCCGCAACATCACTCGTCTTGAAATCGAGAAGGCCGCGCTGCAGATGGAGAAGGACCCCCAGAGCGCCAAACTTCTCGCAGGTGTCGACCAAGAGCTCGCCGGTGAGCGCGAGCAAGATCGCACCATGACCGCCCAGTGGGAGATCGAGAAGAAGGACCTCGACACGATCAAGGGGGTCGACCGCGAGATCGAGTCGCGGCGCATCGAGTTCGATCAGGCGCAGCGCCGCGGCGACTTCGAGCGTGCTGCGCGCATTCAGCATGGCGAGATTCGTGATCTCGAACTTCGCAAGGCCGATGCAGCGGCATCGCTTCGCGCCCGCATCGCAGCAGGCGGCGCGCTGGTGAAGGAAGAGGTCGATCCCGAAGCGATCGCCGAGGTGGTGGCCAAGTGGACTGGAATCCCAGTCTCAAAACTGGTCGAAAGTGACCGCGAGAAGCTGCTGCACATTGAAGATGCGCTGCGGCGACGGGTGATCGGTCAAGAGGAGGCCGTGCGCGCGGTCGCGCAAGCGGTGCGGCGAAATCGCGCCGGACTCGGCGAGGCAAATCGGCCCATTGGGTCGTTTCTCTTTCTCGGCCCAACCGGTGTTGGTAAGACTGAACTCTGCAAGGCGCTGGCCGAGTTGCTCTTCGACTCACAGGATGCCATGGTGCGCATCGACATGAGCGAATACATGGAACAACATGCCGTCGCACGATTGATCGGCGCGCCGCCTGGCTATGTGGGATATGAGGAGGGCGGACGATTGACAGAGGCCGTTCGCCGCCGTCCATACTGCGTGGTGCTCTTCGACGAATTCGAGAAGGCGCACCGTGATGTGAGCAATGTGCTCTTGCAAGTGCTCGATGATGGACGGCTCACCGATGGACAGGGGCGCACGGTGAACTTCGCCAACACGCTCATCGTGATGACCAGCAACATTGGCTCGAGTGCGATCCTCGAACTTGCCGAGGCTGGGCAGCCCGATGCGGCGATCGAAGCGCATGTGCGCGGCGTGCTCAAGCAGCACCTGCGACCCGAGTTGCTCAACCGAATCGATGAGACGGTGGTCTTTCATCAACTCGACCGCGCCAATCTCGCTGGAATTGTCGAGATTCAGTTCGAGCAGTTACGCCGACGACTCGTGCAGCGCGGGATCGGTCTCACCATCTCCCCCGCCGCGCTTGCCGCGCTGGCCTCCGAGGGCTACGACCCGCAGTTCGGCGCCCGGCCGCTCAAGCGTGTGATTCAGCAGCGCATCGAGAATGCGATCGCATCGGGAATCTTGGGAGGAGAGTTCGGCGACGGCGACTTGGTGCGCGTCGATTTCGTCGGGCAGTCCTTCACATTCAAGAAGGATCCCACGAAGCCCCGCGAGTCACCCGCGCGGTGAGGAGTAGCGTGCGGCGACCGCGCGTCCACACGCCAGCAGCGCGAGGTGTTCGCTCGGCGAAAACTCGCGCGGCGCGAAGTTTGCCACGCCCAGCACGCCAACGACCTCACGGCCATCGACTCCACCAAAGCATGGGATCGCAATCGCCCCTTCCATTCCCGTGGCGCGCGCACCGGGCCGCACATCGCCCGAAGAGTCAGACTGCAAGTTGCACACCGTCACCGGACTGCGCCGCTCTGCAGCGAGACCGGCCATCCCCTTGCCGACTGGAATGGTGCGAATCGCATCCATCACCGGCGGCGGAAAGTTGCCGACGATTGCCGCGAGATGCAGCAGTCCATCAGCGTGAACCAAGTGCAGTGTTCCAGTGTCGCAAGCAAACGCGCGGACAATTATTGCAAGCGCCTCACTGGCACTGGCGCACTCCCCGAATTCGCTCGCCCAAGTCGTCGTGTTCAAGTCCATCCCACACAAGATAGATGGACGGGTGGCGGTGCTCGCGTTCTGCCGCCGGCTTTACAACTCTCATTCGTCTCACCCTCCCGCTTCTCGCCCCCCATCCAACCAACTCTGAAACATCAGTATCGCCCAGATCAGGTGCTGATCGATCTGCTGCCCGCGCAGGAACGACGCCCACAGCGCGCGGGTTGCAACGGGATCGAGGAATCCGTCGCGCGCGAGTCGATCATGGCTGACCAAGTCTTCGGCCCACTCGCGCAGATCTCCGCGCAGCCACTCGGCGATTGGCACTCCGAAACCGCGCTTGGGTTGCTGCGAGAGTCCACCGGGAAACAATCGCGCGGCGAGTTCGCGCGCAATCACCTTGCCCTTGCCACCGCGAATCTTCGCCGACATGGGCAGGCGCCACGCCCATTCGATGAGGTGATGATCGAGCATCGGCGAGCGCACTTCGAGTCCAACCGACATCGAGGCGCGATCCACCTTGACCAAGATGTCGTCGACTAGATAGGTCACCAGATCGCGCTGCATCATCTGGGCAGAGAGATCGGTGAGATTCGCCTGCCAGAGGTGAGCGCTGGCATCGGTCGGGGCGGCGGTCGCCCCAAGCACAAGCCCATCGCAGTGATCGCTGGTCTGCGCCAGCGCGCGGTAGGCGCCAGCGAATGTCCGCTCGTTGAGCAAGGGCGCGATGCGACAGATCTTTTCAGACATGCGATCAGATCGGCTCCACGGCGGCATCACCAATCGCACCGCCTGGGCCAGAATTCCCCGGCGGCTTTTCCCGTCTGCCGCAGTAAAGCTGCGCGCGATCGCCCGCAGCCACGGCGGGGCGTTGTGCAGAGATTTCCAGATCTGCGGCGCGAAGACATATCGGTCGTATCCACCAAAGAGTTCGTCGCCGCCGTCTCCAGAAAGCACGACGGTGACATTCGATCGGGCGAGCGCGCTGAGCATCGCGGTTGGAATCTGACTGCTATCCGCAAATGGTTCGTCGTAGATCGAAGCGAGTGACGGAATCACCGCCATCGCATCGCGCGCGGTGGCGCGCAGTGTGTGGTGCTTGGTGCGGAGTGCCCGCGAGATTTCCAGAGCGGCAGCGCTCTCGTCGTAGCGTGCGTCCTCGAATCCAATGGTGAAGGTCTCGATCGGGGCCGCGCTCACCCGGGCCATCATGGCCACCACCAGCGCACTATCGATTCCGCCAGAGAGGAACGCGCCCAGTGGAACATCCGAAATCATCCGCGCGCGCACGGCGCGCTCGAGATGCGATTCGAGTTGGTTCACGAGCCCGTGCGTCGAGTCGTCGAGTTGATGCGCGACGCCCGCTTCTGCCACGCGCGCTGCGCTCCAATATGTTTCGATTGTGGGCGCCGTGCCCGGCGTGACTCCTGAACCGCCCGCGTGCGACGACCCCACGCGAAGGGTGGCGATCTGTCCTGGCTGCAGCTTGGCGATTCCACGGTAGATCGATGACGGTCCAGGAATATGGCCAAATCGCAGCATCTGTGCCACGGCATCGCGATCAACTTCGAGTTGCGCGCCGGGCAGACAGCGCAGCGCCTTCAACTCGCTTGCAAATGCGAATGTGCT
>SIAB01000032.1 GCA_009692015.1 Phycisphaerales bacterium | reverse complement strand
GATCGCCACCGACGAGCCGAACAAGTCGATGTGCTTGGGGTTCGCATGGGTCATCTCAAACGGAACTGCCGACCAAGTCGCTCCGCTTCGATTCCAAGCCCAGACGGCACCAGCCTGCAACTGCACAGTTGACGCTCCAGAAGCCATGACTTCGCGACCGGGCACGCCAGCCACCACCCAATTGGTTGAAGCCGCAACTGCCATCCCGCAATTGTCGTTGGAAACCCCAGTGTTCGAAGTCAGTGTCCGCTGCCACTCAAAGTGGCCATCTCCAAAGTTTGCGTAGATGTTCACGGCACCTTGCGCCGGCTGTTCAACTCCACCCACGAGGCCCACCCAGCCGGGCGCGCCGATCGCACCAAACACCGAGTTGATCGCGATCGATTGGCCAAAGAGGTCGTTCGTTGAGCCGCCCAGCGGCGCGGCAAACTGGTCGAGTGGAGGTGCTGTCCCCTGACCCAGCGCCGTGGCGCTCGAACCGATCATGACTGTCATCCACATGATTGCGCCGACACCATTGCGGCTTGTCAGCGTGGGCGACGAACAGATTGGTCGGTTCAGATTCTTCGTGCAAGACAACATGACTGGCGTTGGACCTCAGAGGAAATATACGAATGGAATGCGACCCGAGCGGAAAGACTTCTGCACAATCCCCATAATTCCGCGATGGGGAGGAGCGTTTCCCCAGAATCTCCCGCAAACGTCCTCGGTGCGGGTCGAACGCACAACCTTTGCCTTCGGAGGGCAACGCTCTATCCAGTTGAGCTACGAGGACCTGCGTCGATTCTAACCCCATTCGTGCCCGCATCGCTAGCCTCTCCCCCTCGTGACTCACGGTGCACCAATGGCAAATCACCGCAGCGGAACGTGGGGGATCACGGCAATAACTCTCCTCAATTCGCTTGCCACCGGAGTCCTTTGGAATGGACTCGGGTTCATCACGGCCGATGAGTTTCACTACTCCCCCGCCCAAACCTACGGGCTTTTCATAGCAACGGGCGGGGTCTATGCGATTGCCGCATACTGTTGTGGCCGCATCGTCCGTCGGTTTGAAGCAAGGCTCAACCCACGCGGGGTGATGGTCGTCCTCTTCCTCATCCAAGCGGTCGTTGCTTCATTTACTTATGTCGGAACATCGAGCGCCGCACTCATCACCATCGCAGTCGTGACGAGCTTGACCGCAGCATGTCTCTGGCCGATCGTCGAGTCATACATCGGCGCCGGCAAGTCCCCGCCCGATACCCGGCGTGCGATTGGAAACTGGTGCATCGTTTGGATGACAACTGTTGCGGTCGCGATGGTGCTGATGGCACCCCTGCAGCGCAGCGACGGATGGCTGACGCCGCAGCTTGCAGTGTTTGCGATCACGCCGCTGAGTCTCTTGTCAATTGGCTGTCTTTGGTTTGTCCCATCGCATCCTGCGCATCACCAGGTGGTCGCAGAGGCAGCACCGCTCCACTACAAGGCTCAGTTGCAAAGCGCGCGGATACTCCTGCCGGCCTCGTACCTGCTGGTCGGCGCACTCAGTCCGCTCATGCCCTATGTCCTCGATCGACTTGAACTGGATGCGCAGAGCGAGCCGCCGCTGACTGCAACATGGCTGGGGATGCGCGTGGTGATTGCCGCGCTGATGGCCCGCTTGGCTTTCTGGCATGGCAGATGGAGCACACTCTTACTGGGATCGGTCATGCTGGCCGGCGGTTTCGCGATGGTGATGACGCTGCCGTCCCTCGCCGGAATCGTGGTGGGACTTGCACTCTTTGGTGCGGGTCAGGGAGTGATTTACTACGCGGCCCTCTATTACGCGCTGCGCGTGGGAAGCGCACAGATTGATGCTGGCGGAATGCACGAGGCACTCATCGGACTGGGTTACATGCTTGGTCCAGCCGCGGGGCTCGCGGGTTACATGTTGGGAGGCGGCGGATGGACTGTCACCATTGTCTGCGGAACGCTGGCTCTCGCGGCGATCCCGGCAGCCCTGCCCTGGATTCGTCTGCGACGCTAGGTCGTCGCGCCAAACTCAAGACTCAGCGCCTCATCGATCGTTGTGCATCGGAAGCGAAATCCGTGGCGAAGCAGTTGGGCCGGCTGCACGAACTGGCCCGAGAGAAGCAACTCAGATCCCATTTCGCCAAAGAGAAGGCGAACGATCGGCGCTGGGAGGGGCATGATGCACGGTCTGTGGAGCGCGCGGGCCAGTGATCTGGCAAACTCGATTTGCGAGACGGGATTCGGCGCCACGGCGTTGACAGCTCCGTGGACCGATTCGTTTTCGATCGCGAAACAGATTGCAGCGACAAGATCGCCGAGATGAATCCAACTCATACCCTGAAGACCGCTGCCGACCCGTCCACCCATGCCGAGAAGAAATGGCAATCGCATGCGCGCGATGACTCCCGATTTCGCGCTCACCACCGGCCCGATGCGCAGGCGAACGGTGCGAATCTCTCGCTGCTCGGCCGGTTCGAGGGCCGCCTCCCAGGCCTGCGTTACTTGCGAAAGGAAACCCGAGCCAGCAGGTGCTGATTCATCGAGCGCGCGTTCGGTTCGATTGCCATAGCGTCCAACCCCCGACGCGCTCACCAGGACCGCAGGTGGTTTGTTGAGCGCGGCGAGGTGCCCTGCGAGGTTGCGTGTTCCTTCTGCGCGACTCTCGAGAATTGCTCGCTTTCGCGCGGCAGTCCATCTCCCCTCTGCAAGATTCTCGCCAGCGAGATGCACCACTGCGTCTATTCCTTCGAGCGCCGATGGATCCCACTCGCCCAGAGGATTCCACTGCACTTTGCCGACGATGCGAGACTCCGCCGCGCGCGCCGTGGCTATTCGCACGGGTCGGCGAACCAGTCGGAGCACACGGTCGCCACGCGCCGCGAGAAATGTGCAGAGCGCCCCGCCGATCGCCCCACTTGATCCGGTGATGGCGATCGTTCGTCGCGGTCGCTCGGCGGCCTGTGCCCCCGGCGACTCGGGCAGATTGCTGTGGCCTTGGATCACTCTCACTAGACTAGAGCGATGTCACTTTTCGCACGGTCAGCAGAGGAGAGCATCCGTTTTCGAATCGAGCAAGCAAGGCGTGCGCTGCCAATTCTCGCCTCGCTAGAGGGCGAGCTCGTCGAGCTCATTTCGTGCCTTCGCGGCGCACTTGCCAGTGGAAAGCTCATCCTGACCTGCGGAAATGGCGGGAGCGCGGCCGAAGCACTTCATCTGAGCGAGGAACTCATCGGACGGTACCGCGCCAATCGTTCGCCACTTCGATCGGTCTGCCTCTCTGCGGATCCGACCGCGCTCACCTGCATCGCCAACGACTTCGGATTCGAGGCGATTTTCGCGAGACAGGTTGAGGCGCTCGCTTCGGCCGGTGATCAGTTGATCGTCCTGTCAACTTCTGGAAAGAGTCCCAACATCCTGCGCGCCTTGGAGTGCGCGCGCAGCCGCGGCATCGGGACCATCGGGCTGCTCGGCGGCGATGGTGGCCACGCGCGGATCCTCTGCGATCGCGCAATTGTGATTGGCGGGGTTGATGGGGCGGCGATCCAAGAGATTCATCAGATGATCGTGCATATTCTTTGCGAGAGTCTCGAACCCGCATGATGTTCTGACATGAGCCGAAGCCGCCTCTACTACTTGGTTTGCAGACTCGCGATCCCATTGTGGTTGCTCGCGGGGGCGATCTTCAAGTTGACCGAACTCAACCCGAAGCTCTTGCCGCCGACCGTGTTTTCAGTGGTTCAGTTTTTCGATGGATGGTTCGGATCGAGTGGGAACGCTTGGCTCGACCTTTCAATTCGCCTCATCGTGCTCGCTGAATTCGCCCTCGTGGCGGTGATGCTCTGCATGCCACGCATCGCCCGCGCCGCCGCGATCACCACGCTCAGTCTCTTCTGCATCATTCTGCTCGCGGTGATCGTCCCTGGATTCGTAGACAAGGGATGGGAGGGAGCGTGGAAGGGATCGTGCGGCTGCTTCGGCGCGCAGGGACCCAGCCCAGTCATCATGCTCGGTATCGACGCGACGCTCCTCGTCTTGGCGCTCTTCTCGAAGCGGCGCGAGCAAGCGCAGCGCATCCGCGCGACCTTTGGACTTCCCAGTGCGGTAACCCTGGCGATCATCGGTGCAGCCGCCACGGCTCTCGTCCCGGCGCGCGCTGAGATCGTCATCGTGCAGCCGTCGCCGCCGATCATCGACCCAGTGGTCCCCCCCGTGAACCCCCTTGTCGAGCCCCCTGTCGTCGATCCACTGGTTGTCAATCCGGTCGTGAATCCACCGGTCGTTCCAATTCCTGCGCCTGCCAAGGGATGGCCAGGGATGCCAGCAACTGCGGCTCCCTATTATGTTCCCGACTTCACGACCTGGACTGGAACGCGACTCGATTCGCAGGAGATTGCGCGACTGATGACCGTCGCACCGCCCCCAACGATTAACAGCGGTCCATGGTTCGTGATGTTCTACAGAGAGGACTGCGACCACTGCCACGAACTCTTGGCGACTCATTTTTCTGGTTCGCTCTCGACCCCAACATTGACTATTTCGATTCCAGATACCGATCCCGCTGCCTCTTTGGAGTTCCCGTGCAGTGAATGCCATGTTCGGACGCTTCTCAAGGGCCCAGACTATGTGCTCACCACTCCGCTCTTGATGCGTGTCATGGATGGCGTGATCACCTATGTCGTTATCGATGCAGAGGACAGCTCCTCGATCGATCAATGCCTCCATCCTTGACACCAGCGACCATGCACAACATCGCGATTCGAATTCTTGCGCCACTTCTGTTCGTGGCAACCGCACTGGGAATGGTTGGGCAAGGCACGCGCTGGATGCCGCTCTGGATCGCCAATGTCGGCGCACGAATCTCGCTCACCGAGATCGCCACGGCGCAGCTGGTCGTTGGAATTCTCATCGCGACGGCGGTGACTCTCGCGCTCTGTGGCGGTCGCCTCAAAACAATCGCGGTGCGAGTAGCACTCGTGGCGTATGCATTCTGCTGCGTCGCCACCCTCGCATCCCTCTTGGCGCGATCTTCGACAGTTGGGAACCTGCCGCTGCTCATGCCGACGATTGCACTGTGCGCCGCGATGGGAATCAATCTGGTCCTGGATCGCACCAAGCGTGTTGACAGTAGGCACCACAATCGAAGCGGAGTCTGGTTTGGGGCAGGGATTCTGGGGATCTGGGTCCTTTCGCTGGGTCTCGCTGCCCGGGTGCCCATCGCGATGAACTCGACGCTGCGCACCGACGCGCGCGGGATCGAAAGCGTTTCACTCGATTACGTCCAGTGGCAGGGACGCACACTTCCAGACACCGGTCTCTCGCGCCTGTTGCCGCATCTCACGGCACTCACGCTCGAGGGTCGTTCGATCATCATCTTGTACAGCCCAGAGTGCGGGCACTGCCGCGAAGTCTTCGACCAGTATTTCGCGACGCCGAGACCCGATGTGAAAGTGTTCGCGGTTGAGATTCCTCCGCCACCCGACAGCATCGCGCTCTCGGGTGACAATCTGGGACCGATGCCCTGCGCCGACTGCCAAAGGCTCTCGCTTCCGCTGGGCAAGCACTACATCTTGAAGCCGCCAACTGTTCTCGTTGTCGATAACGGGCGCGTTGTTTGCGCGACCGACAGCGACTGGAAGTCGTGCCTTGGAGAGCCCACAGCACCCGTGATCGCCCCGCCAGGTCAACCCTGACAATCACTCGTTTGCCGAGATAACAAGCTTCGCGGATCGCACCGTGATCGTCCACTTTCCGCTGTGAAACTGGCGGGGTCGGAGCGTGGCATCACACGCGGCATCGGCGATCCTGCGAATCATCGATGGTGAAATCGAAATGGATCGCTGTCTCAGCGCCGCCGTCAGGATCGCAGCACTTCGCACCGCTCCATGCCCGCGCAAGGTGCGACGGGGAATCTCATTTTCCAGCCAGCCATCGCGGCGGGCGATCTCGCAGAGCGCCCAGCTCCCACCGCGGGCGGCCTCCGCCGCGCGCAGTGCATGCTGCGCGATCCGCGGCCACTTCCTTTGAAGCGCGGGAACCACCTGCTGGCGCAGGAATCCACGCACAGAGTCAAGACGCGCATTACTCGCATCCTCGCACCAATCGACGCCGCACGCGCCGCAGAATTCAACCAGATCGATGCGACTGACCGAGAGCAGCGGCCGGGCAATTCGCGTTGGGCTCCGTGGCGCAACGCGCCGCACCCATGGGATCGCAGCGAGCCCACGATTCCCAGCCCCGCGTCCAATGCGCATGAGCAGGGTTTCGAGGATGTCATCGCTCTGATGCGCCAGGAGAATCCACTGACATTGCTTGCGCTGTGCCACAGCACCAAGTGCAGCGAGGCGAAGCCGTCGGGCGTTTTCGGCAAGTCCCTTCTCTGCGCGCGTCGGGTGCACATCCACGGAGTCAAAGTCAACGCCGATCCGCGCACAAAGTGCGGCGCAGTGCGACCGCTCGGCATCGGCCTCGCCCCGCAGATGATGATGCACATACACCGCCGTCAGAGTCGGGTGGCGTCGGTCTCGCGCAGCAAGCGCCGTAGCGAGCAGCAGAAGCGCCGTCGAATCGACTCCCCCGCTCAACCCAATCAACACCCCCTCGCCTGACTTGTACCCGCACCGCAATGCGAGATTCTTGGCGAACTCTCCGCAGAGTTTGTGCCTGCTTGCACGAAGCAGAATGGGATCGACCACAGCGGACTTCACCCGATCATGCTACGGCTGCGCGGCGTCTGGGCGATGCAACGGGAGCCGATGCACGCGTCGCAGCGACGCGGGCCACGGGTGCTGCCATCGCACAGCGAACCATGCGCTCGACCGCGAACGGGTCATCGGCCGTGGCATCCGCGCCAATCTCCTCAGCCAGACCTGGGGCGCGCGCGAAGACGCCGCCGCCGCAGACAATTGGCACACCCGGATGCGATTGCTGCGATCGAATCATGTCGATGAGTTCACGGATCTTGGGGGCATCGGCTGCGGCAGCCGCGAAAACCACCAATGCGTCTGGTCGGCGCTGACCGATCTCGGCCATGATCTCGTCATTGGCAACCCCCCCTGCTGCGAAAAAGACCTCGTAGCCACTGGCCTCGAGCAGGTCACTGCACATCTGTCCAGCAAGATCTTCTGATTCGTTTGGACCGCAGACACAGAGAAGACTTTGTCCATTTCGCGGTGCCTGTTCATATCCGACCTGCGCCTGATCGACCAGCATTCGCAAGAGGCGCGTTGCGTACTGGTAGGCCAGCGTGGTCAATTGATCCTGCCTCCACATCCGAAAGATTGTCTGCATGGTTGGCCAGTACAACTCCTGCGCCAGTTGGTTTGAGTTGAACCCATGCCGCTGCACTTGCTCGATGAAAGTGCGCGTGGCAACGCGATCGCCAGAGACGCAGAGTTGGAGGAGTCGTTCTAGGGCGAGTTCGGTGTTGAGTGCGGATTGGGTCATGCGACTCTCATCGACCGCCGCGGGAGAATTCTTTTCGCGTGGGTTGCCCGAGGGCTCTGGAGCGTTATGCGCTCTGCCCGCCGTCGTTATCAGGCACCAATGATTCGCTAGGATCGTGAAGTGACCAGCTCGACCGACACGCAGCATCCAGCGAATCCTGCGCGAGTTGCCGCAGCGCGCACCGGTGAATCGCCCGCAACGGGTTGGAACGCCACGGAGCTCGCCGGGAATCCGCATCAGCGATCTGATAAGGCCGAGCGTGTTCGCCAGATGTTCACATCCATCGCCCACGCCTACGACCTGAACAATCGCGTGCACTCATTCGGGCTCGACCAGAGGTGGCGCAGGCGAGCGGTTGAGGCCGCAGCGCCTGTTGCGACAGATGATGTCCTCGATGTGGCTTGTGGTACCGGAGATCTCGCGGAAGCATTCGCGCGCGCCGGGGCGCGCAGCGTCACGGGCTTGGACTACACCCCGGCAATGCTCGAGGTTGCCAGGGCCAAGGCGGCACGATCCGGCGGAGCTCCTGGTCGCATTCAGTACATCCAGGGGGATGCGCAGGCGTTACCCCACGCCGACCGTTCATTCGACATCGTCTCGATCGGATTTGGAATCCGCAATGTGGCCGATCCGGCGCTGGCCCTTCGTGAGTTCCGTCGGATGCTCCGTCCAGGCGGTCGGCTGGTGATCCTCGAGTTCTCCGAGCCAACATCTGCGTTTATCCGCTTTTTTCACCGCCTCTATACCCACCACATCATGCCCTGGACGGCGACGATTCTCGCCCGTGATGGATCGGGTGCCTATCGCTACCTCCCAAGATCTGTGCAAACTTTTCTCGATCCGCGCCACCTCGCAGATCAGTTGACGGCGGCTGGCTTTTCCAAAGTCTCGCAGCACTCATTGACGATGGGTACATGTGTCGTCACCCTCGCCCGAGTGACGAGTTGATTCGAAACAGCTACACTCGCAAACGACCATGATCTTCGATGTCCTGACCCGAGTTTGGCACTCACCAGAACAACTCGGATTCGAGTTGGCCGAGGGTATTCGGACCCAGGCTCGCAAGCCGGGCGGTCTTGATGGCACGATCGGTGCGCACACCCGGGCCATTGAATGCATCGGCTGCGCGCTGGTGCACGGCTTCAAGTCGCAGGCCATGTCGGCCGTCGTTCCACCGGAGTTCATCGCCGATGTCGTGGCGCGCCAACCGCATCGACTCGCCGGCGTCGCCGGGATCGATCCCATGTCACCGAGTTGGTCAGACGACCTCGCCCACGCCCAATCGCTTGGACTTGCCGCCGTGACTGTTTCTCCCTCGGCGCAGGGGTTCCATCCGACGCACTCGAGCGCCATGCGGTTCTTCGATCGATGCAACAACGAGCGACTCCCGGTGTTTGTGAGTCGCCCCGGGATCATGTCGCCGGCGATGATCTTCGAATACGACCGACCCGCTCCCTGGGACGAGGTCGCCCGCACTTTCCCAACGCTGAAGGTGATTCTCGGCGAGATCGGTTCGCCTTGGATCGACGAGTCCATCGCTCTGCTCGCCAAACATCCCGGCATCTACGCGGATACCAGTGGGCTCGCATCGCAGTCGTGGCGGCTCTACACCACGCTCTTGCAGGCCCATGAGGTCGGCGTGCTCGAGAAGATTTTCTTCGGGTCTGGATTCCCGTTCGGATCTCCGGCAGCGGCGGTCGAGGCGATCTACTCATTGAACTCATTCGCGCTTGGCACAAATATGCCCTCGATCCCCCGTTCCGCATTGCGATTGATTGTGGAGCGAAATCCGATCACGACGCTGGGGATGAAGGCACCGCTTGCTATCGGCACGAGCGCGAGTTCGTCGACAACCGACCAGTCCAACTCTCGCGCGAGCGCGTACTCACCCCGGCGGTGATGCGGCCCTTCCCCTTCAAGTCGAGTCCTGCGATACCGGCGATCTTCGCGCTGTTTTTGGGAACTTTGACCCTCCTGGGCTGCGGAGTAAGTGCACCAGAACGATTGGAAGTCACTTCACTTGGCGACACCCCGCGCACGCTCGCGCCCGAGCTCGGTCTTGGAACCTACTCCCTCGAATCGGCCAACACATCCTTCATCCTCAGCGACATTTCACACGAACAACTGATCGACTCAAGCGAATTGTTTGGACATGTGCTGCATGTCGAACTGCTCTGGGTTCCCACCGCGGGAAAGACCGCAGTTGAGCCAGCTGCGACAAACACCAGTATTCGCTTGCTGGTTTTTTCTGGTCGAGAACTCGGGCTCTACGGTGGCGGTGGTTTCGCATGGCCCTCTGGAGACCCTGGCTCGCCTGCATACGGCATCGACATCGTTGGCTCGAACATTTCATTGCTTGCCGCAACGGCTGGGTTCATCGACTTGCTGAGTCCCGCGCAACTCACCGGTCAAGTGCGTACCAGGCTCGACGGCGCGGCGACCAAACAAATGACCACTGCCGCAAGTCAGTTCCTCACCAATGCACTCAAGCGGGCCCAGTGGGTTGGGCCTCGGTCGAGGGAACTCCAACAGGGTGCCGCCCTCAACGGCGAGTATTCGACTCTGACGGATTTCGTGGTGCGCTGAGCACCCGCTGCGCAATGGCCATCATCGAGAGTGCACAGGGCGACACAGGCGTCGGAAGTTCGACGCCGTCGATCAAACAGAGCGATGAGTACTCCCAGTTTGGCGGGGCGTCGGGGAGTGCATCGATCGCGAGTTCGTGAACGATCTCCCAGTTGGAGCAGCTCGCATCGAAGAGAAGCGCGATAGCCCGCGGCGGCGTGATCGGTCGAAGCGCACACTCCTCCATCAGTTCCCGTTCGATTCCGCGGGCTGGATCCTCATCGGGCTCGACGGCGCCCCCTGGCGCAAACTCCCAGTGGCTTGGATAGGTGGCGCACGCCGCCGCGCGCTTGCCGATCAGGAGGCGACCGCCGCAGAGAGCGATCGCCTTCGTTCCAAGTCCAACAAAGCCAGTCGAAATGCCAACTCCACGCACAGCCCCCATCCGATATGTGGTGCGGGTGAGGTGGATCGTCGCACCGCCGTGTCCATCGCGATGCACGCCAACGACATGCCAACAGGGTCCATCGGTCATCCGGGGATTGCGCTGCACCAACCCCTTCCATGCCTCGTCAACCTTTTCTGGCTCGGCACTCGGAACAAACGGGATCGAGCTGGGCGTCAGCCGCGGGGGCCGGCGCAACCAGATCAAGCGACTTTTCTGTGGCGGCGTCATGCGGAAGGGGGCTGCACGCGTAAATATTTTTTCTGCGAAATCACCCATAGATCGTAGTGTCGGGCAACTCGTACCACTAGTGATCGTGGTCGCGCAATCCCCCGGCATCTTCGCGTTTCATTTCTCGTCAGGAATGAGCGCCCGTGAACCGATGTAGAAGCACTATGACCCGCGATCACGCTCTTGGATCTGTTGACCACCTTGTCGAATCAATCGTCGCACTCAATCCGGGGGCTGATCGCCAGTGGCTCGTGAGTTTTGATGCCTACGACTTGCATCGATACCTGCAGCATCTTGAATGCGCCCTCGAGCCTCGCGCCGGCGCCTCCGCATGGGAGCGGCTCGGCGACACACCCGCCATCGTTTCGCGCACGGCAGCCTAGACCGAGTCGCGGTGCGACTCCTCCGCGCTGGGCTCAATCAACCTGATCACGCGCGGCGAGAAAACGCGCCATCTTCTTCTTCAGCAGGCGCAACCCCAAGAGTCCGCGCACCCGGGTGAGCAACTCAACCTTGTTGACCGGCTTCGAGACGAAATCGTCGCAGCCTGACTCAACCGCGCGTTCCATATCCCCCAGCTCGTGCAGTGCCGTCACCATGATGATGATCGTCTCGCGAGTCGCTGGATTTGCTTTCACTTTCTGACAGACTTCAAATCCCGACATCCGCGGCATCATCACATCGAGGAGGACAACATCGGGCTGGTCTCGTTCGATGCGCTCGATCGCTTCGACCCCATCGCGCGCCAGGAGGATGCGACAGGGAAGGCTCTCCATATAGGCCTGAATCAGCTCAAGATTCTGGGCGTTGTCATCCACAAGCAAGACTGTTCCAGAGCTGAGATCCATCTCAGTTCCGGTGCATTGATCGGGGAGTGCTCCGGATCCAGTCGGTGCGTTCATGGCTTGATACTACGGGATTTGACCGCGAAGTTCGCAGCGCACCCGCCGCGATCCTGCAGCGCTCGCGCGATCAATTCGATTGGGTGGAAGGCCTTTCTGCCAACACCATCCAAGATCTGGTGCCGACAACTCGTTCCCGGCGCGCAGACGATCGAATCCTGATTGGCATCGAGCTTTTGAAACAAGTCACCGCTGCCGATGCGCATCGAGAGGTCGTAACTCGCAGCGCGAAAACCAAAGCCGCCGGCCATCCCGCAGCACCCCGTTGCGAGCAACTGCACCCGATTTGAAAAGACGCGTTCCAGAAGGGCGAGCGAAGTGTTTGCTCCCCACAGCGCCTTCTGATGGCAGTGGGCATGAAGCACAATCGACTCCGTCGGGTGCGAAAGCACTGGATGCACTGGATGGGAGTCCCATGCTTGGTCGAGCCACTCTTCGATCATCCACGACTTGGCGGCGAGCGCCCTGAGCTCTTGAAGGTCCAGTCCCATCTTGAGTTCGAGCCAGTCATCCTTGATTGCAGAGACGCAAGATGGCTCGAGTCCGAGGAGTGCAACCGCTCCCTCACGGCGCATCGCGTCGATGAGTGCGCTGGCGGTTGCGTGGCTCGTCCGCGCAGCATCGGCCAACATCCCACTCGAAATTGCCGCCCGTCCGCAACATCCCGCGCGGGGCATCACCACGCGATATCCGAATGCTTCCAAGACTTCGACCGCGGCGCGCCCAACTTCGGGGTGCGACCACTGGCTGAAACAATCTGGCATGAGCAAGACCGTCGGGCGCGACTCCAAGGACGCGGGTCCCGCGCTGCACACCCGCTGCCGTGCCCGCGCGGCGATCCACGAGCGAAGTGAGGGACCAAACAGTGGCAGCGATCGGTGCGCCGAGAGTCCAAGCAGCGCCGCCGTTACAGTGCGCACGGGGACGAAGCGGGTCGCGTAGTTCGCGAGAAACCAGCAGGCGGATCCAACGCGGTTGATCAGGCGGACATTCGCCAGAAGTCGCACTCGCCAAGGCACCGATCCGCGCTTCCAGTACTCCTGCGCCGTGAACTCTGCCTTCAGTTTCGCGATGTCAACATTGCTCGGGCACTCAGTCTTGCAGGCCTTGCAGGAAAGGCAGAGATCCAGAGTCGCCTTGGTTTCTGGATCGTCCCAGGCCGGCGCTCCGTGCTGCCTGCTACCCCGGGGAGATGCGAGTTGCCCCGTCACCGCCAGGCGCAGGGCATTCGCGCGCCCACGAGTGGCGTGCCGCTCGTCCTTCAGCACGCGGTACGAGGGACACATGGTTCCCCCTGCCGTCAGTCGACGGCAGAGTCCCGCGCCGTTGCATTGTTCGAGCGCGTGCGAGAATCCTTCAGTGCTGTCGTAGCGAAAGAATGTCTCGACGGGCTCTGCCTGCACAAATCGCACATTGTCGGGTCGCACGCGAAGTTGCGAGGTCATCAGATCGGGGTCATCGTTCTGCACGAGGTTGCCAGGATTGAGCAGTCCCGTGGGATCGAAGATCGCCTTGACATCGCGGATCGCAGACGCGATCACTGGACCGAGCACCCGGGTGAGGAGCCCGCTGCGCACCCGACCATCGCCATGCTCACCACTCAGTGCCCCGCCGTACTTCACCACCAGATCGGCAACTTCGCTGGCGATCGCGCGCATGGTGTCGAGCCCAGCTTCGGTCGAGATGGCGACGAGTGGACGAATATGAAGACATCCAACCGAGGCGTGCGCGTAGTAGGCAGCGGTGCTGCCGTGTCGCTGCACAATCGCGCGAAACTCCTTGACAAACTCCCCAAGCCGAGCGGGATCGACCGCGGTGTCCTCAACGAAAGTCACTGGTCTTCGAATGCCGGGAATTCCATGCAGGAGCGGCTCCCCCGCCTTGCGCAAACGCCACGCGGCATCCATGGCCGCAGCGTCCACGAGACGGACGATCGGCGCGCCGGCGACCGCCCGGGTGAGCCGATCCATTTTTGCCTCGATTTCGGCCAGGGAATCACCGAAATACTGCACATACATCACCGCGCCAACGCAGCCAGACTTCGGCTTCGGAAGCAACTCGACATCGCGGCGATAGTGCACATTGCGCTTGGCCATCTCGATCACCATGTCATCGATCAACTCCACCGCGCTTGGTTCGGTCGCCAGCATCGCGGGGAGCGGTTCGAGTGCCTCCGATACCCCAGCGAATCCCACGATCGCCAATCCACGAACCTTGGGTCGCTCAACCAGCGCGAGTTCCGCCTCGAGCGTGACAGCCAGCGTTCCCTCCGAGCCGCACACTAGGTGGGCGAGATTCACTTGGTCGAACGACCCCGGGGTTGAGGCCCTCAGTTGCGCGAGCAGGATGTCGAAGTTGTATCCATCAACATGACGGCGAATCTTTGGAATCCGTCGTTCTATCTCATCTGCAATGGGCAGGATCACCTCCGCCACACGGCGCGTCAATTCATGGATGCGTGGGTCGCGCTCACTCGCTCCTTGATCAAGGCACAGGCGCGACCCATCGGCGAGCGCGACCTCAACCGCAACGAGGTGCTCCACCGTCCGTCCATACAGAATGGAATTCGCTCCTGCCGAATTGTTCCCGATCATCCCCGCGAGCGTCGCGTGTGAACTCGTCGCGACATCCGGACCAAACATCAATCCCTGCGGCAAGAGCGCCGAATTGAGTTGGTCGAGCACCACCCCTGCTTCGACCCGAACCCGGCGCGCGGTCGGGTCGATCTTGAGAATTCCCCGACAATGTGCGCTGAAATCGACCACCACCGCGCGGTTGACCGTTTGGCCCGCAAGGGCCGTTCCGCCGCCGCGCGCAAGAATTGGCACCCCGAGCCGAGCGCAGACCCGAACTGCTTCCAACCCATCCGCGACGGACTTCGGCACGACCACACCAATCGGTTCAACCTGATAGATGCTCGCATCGGTCGAATACAGCATCCGATCCTGTTCGCCAAAGCGAATCTCGCCGCGAACGGTCCGGGTGAGTTCATTCGCGATGAACGCTCGATCGACTGGTTGCGTCGCTCCCTGGGCAGCGTGCAGGACGGGTAGGTGGATGGGTTGCTCCGCGGACGGCGTGCCAACTTCACGCGGGGCGGCGCCGCTCAATCGGCGCTCGCACCATGGGAATGCGCCTCGTGCAGCGCGCGCAGCCGTGAGAGATAGGCCTCGCTGGGAACCCGATTTCGTCGTGCCATGACAGCGCGGAGGGTGGATTCAAAGCGATTGAAACGATAGGACTGCGATCGCTCTGGCGTGAGCCATGCAAAGCGCTCGATGAATGTTGCGGGCCTTGGAATCGCGATCATGGCACCGGTGCCGATCGTAGAACCCGTGTTGAGCGCCACCAGAATCGAAGTCTTCACATGATCTGCGATGACTCCACCATAGAACATGCGATCCGTTCGCTCCGTGGTACCCGCGGCGTCAAGCCGGGTCGTGACTTCGCCGTATGTATTGAGGAGATTTGAGTTGCAGGTTCCCGCCCCGAGATTGACCCACTCACCAACTAGCACATCTCCAAGATGGCCCTCATGCGCCTTGTTTGAGTAACCGGCAAAGACAATCGACCCAATCTCTCCAGCGACCTTGCACTCGGGACCGATCACCGACCGAGCCTTGACAATTGCCCGGTCCAGAATCGTTGAGTGCTCGAGAATCGCAACGGGACCGCAGACCACCGCGCCGGGTCGAACCGTCGCGCCATGGCCGAGAAGCACAGGGCCATCGGTTGTGTCGATGATGGCACCGGCGAGTACGCGGGCCGTCGGGTCAATGAAGAGTGGATGGTGACCAAGCCGCACAACGCCTGGCCCTGCGCGTTCGGTCCACTCACCACTGCGATTCAAGAGCGCAATGTCGGCGGGAATGCTCACCCCGAGTCGACTCAGAAGTTCCCACGGCGCGCGAATCGTCTGGCCATGGGTGAGTTGACGCCGTTTGATATGCGGTGGGAGCCGATCCGCTCCACCCGCTCGCTCGAGGAATCGCGCTGCATCTGTCCCTGTCATGCGCGCGAGGGCCACCCGGCCATCACCCGTCACCATCGCATCTCCAAGGGTCAGCGATGCAGCATCTTCAAGCGAATCGAGCGCGCCATTGATGAGAATGACCTGCTCCGCGTGTGGATCGAGCCGCCCAACCAGTGTCAGCGGCGATGGCAACCGTTCCGTGACGACCGCGAAGAGATGCTCCTGCGGAAAGAGAGCATCGACCCGACCCAGCACGCGCATCGTTCGCTCGAGACAAGTCAGCACCCCGAGCCGTTGCTCAAAGATTGCGCGCAGGTCTCCGAGTGGTCCAAAGCGCGAGATCCCGTCGTCAAAGAGCGCCACGATTGTTCCAGACGACCGCATCGGCGCACTCTACTGGCGAATGATCCGAGCGGACCCGCCGGATCGAGCCCGCGCGAGGACCGAAGGAAATCCCCATTGACCAGCCACCCGAACGAGCAGCCATCCAATCGGAAGTGCGATCACCCCCGTTGAGAGCGACTGGAGAAACTGCCGTCCAAACTCGTTGAGTGCCGATCCATCGCCCCAGGGCGGAGGAGAGTCTGGATACCACGAGCGCAGTGCCCACCATGCAGTCCAGAAGAGCCCGCTGGCGAGGGTCACCACCGCCGACATCACGGCGACGGCGAATGGATTTCTTCGGATCAGAAATCCTCGGATCGCAAGCAGGAATTGGGCACCGAAGAGCATTCCGAGGCTCGACGGCCCGATCAGATAGAGCGGCGCGCGCGGACCAGAGAGCGATGGCTCCGAAAGATCCATAAGGAATCCCGCAAGGAGCGCAAACCAGTTGACTGCGGCTGCATCGGCATGCATGGCGACGAATGCCACGATGATCAGGATCAGCCTGGGACTGATCCCCCCGACTTCGAAGACCGGCATGAAAGAAATGTCTGCGATGAGCGCCGCCACGAGCATTGGCACCGCGACGATCCATCTCATGGGTTTGCGCTCGGCTGAAGTTTGACGACCAGTTCCCCAACAACGGCTGGATCGACCGCGAGTCGCACGGTCACCTCACCGCGAAGCGGTTGCGCATCTTTGCGTCGGATCTCCAGCACAACTCCCAGGCGCATTCCCTGCGCTCCAATTGGCCAGGATGGATCGCGGATCCGAACGGTGTCCCCCGTGGCAACTGTCGTTCCCCAGTCGATGTCACCGCGCAGCAATCCGCCGCCATCGGGCAGAATCTGGATGGGAATCACCTGCGGCCGCTTGGCTCGCTCTTGATCGGCTGGCGTGACATAACAATCGATTCGGCCCGTCGATCGATTCGCGATCGAGATGACCGTGCTGGCAACCGCTCTGACCTCTGGGGCGATGCGACCAACCACACAATCGCCCTCGACCACGGCCACATCGCCTGCGGTGATTCCGTGCTGCGCGCCGACATTGAGTTTGAGTGCGAGCCCGCCCGATCCTGGGGTTCTCGCCACAACATTGGCGGCGGCGAGCCGCACGGCATCCGACGGCGGTGCGGCTCCGACAACCACCTCGTAGACCCGAAGTTTCTTCTCGAGGTCCTGCACCCGGATCTGCTCGCTGTGCCACAAGCCTCGGTAGAAATCGCGGTCTTCTCGAACGGCTCGATCGGCCTCGGTCGGCAATTCACTGCGCGGGCGCAGCCAGAGCCGAATCTCCGTCCCCAGATGTGCGAGGGGAGTCAGCGGAACCCAGAGGACAGATGAAAGATCGGTGGTGAGCGGGGCGATCCAACGGGTGGGGAGCAATCCGAGAAGCACAACACACGCGACTGCGATCAGAAAGGGTGGGATGCGATGCACTGCAGCGACTCCTCATCAGCCGCGGTTCAGAGTTCCTCAACATTCGACTCGAGAATTGACTTGTACTGCTCCAGGTTCTCGAGATACTCAGCCGTGCCGCGCGCAACACATGTCAGAGGATCGTCGGCGATCTTTACGGTGAGTCCGGTTCGATCGACGAGCAGTTGATCGATTCCGCGCAGCAGCGCACCGCCGCCGGCGACGGTGATTCCATTGTGCTCAAGATCGGGGTTGCAGAGATCGGCGGCGAGTTCTGGATCGGCTTCCCGCAGCGTCTTGACGACTTCATCCGCAATCTTGCGCAGTGGATCGGCCAGTGCCTTGCGAATCTCTTCAGAATTCACCTCGATTTGTCGTGGCAATCCAGACGCGACATCGCGCCCGCGAACCTTCATCGCCAGTTCTTCCTCGAGCGGCCACGCGCTGCCGATGCGAATCTTGATCTGCTCTGCGGTTTGCTCGCCGACCCGAAGCCCGCGTTCTTCTTCGAGGTATCGAATGATCGCTTCGTCGAAATCATCACCAGCCACCCGCAAACTCGAGGCTTTGGCGATGTCACCCAGACTCAGAATTGCAATCTCGCTGGTCCCGCCACCGATGTCGACCACCATGCTGGCGACTGCATCATCGAATGGCAGCTTCGCTCCCATCGCCGCGGCCATCGGCTCTTCGAGCAGATACACCTTGCGCGCGCCGGCGCGCTCGGCGCTGTCCAGCACCGCGCGCTTTTCGACTGCGGTGATCCCAGATGGAATGGAGATAACGACGCGGGGTCCGAAGATTCTGCTGCGACCCATCACCTTCTGAATGAAGTACTTGAGCATCGCCTCAGTGATCTCAAAGTCTGAGATGACGCCGTCCTTCAATGGTCGGATCGCCTGGATGGATCCGGGGGTTCGTCCAAGCATCTCCTTCGCCGCAAATCCCACGGCCGTGCCGTTGAGCAGAACTTGGTTGGTGCCCTTCCGAACGGCGACCACCGATGGCTCATTGAGCACGATGCCCTCGCCCCGAACGCAGACCAGCGTGTTGCAAGTCCCCAGATCGATTCCCATATCCACGCTGAACCAACCCATCATTTTTTCTAGACTCATATTCGGCCACCTCCTTGGCCAGTTGTACGGGTGTTCTTCAGCGAGAAGAGATCACCGCAAACGGATTACCTTCATCATTGGTACCAACAACTCCAGCAAGATTATCGAGCGCTATAAACACGCAACCTGCGGCCAGCGCCACGGCGGCCGCAGCGAGTACAGCGGTGTAGATGTTGAGCTCGCCACCCTTGGACTTCGGCTTCGCGGGCGCAGCGGACTTGGCCTTGGCGACCTTCTTGGTCGCCGGCGTCGCCGCGGATGTCACTTCGGGCGCGACCGATCCCGGTGTCGCGGCTGCTGCCTTTGATTTCTTCTTACCAATTCCAAAGAGTGCCATGCGAATTCACTGACCCTTTCGGACTGAAGCGCGTTGACCGGCCTGAACAGGACCCCGCCCTTCAACATCCTCAAGTTCGACGGTTCCAACCGACTTGTTGACATCGGTCTTGGTCACCCGCAGTTTTCCAATGAACCGCGAGCCGTCGCTGATCGTCATGACCCATCCATCCTTGACCCCATCGCGACTACCTGCATCGATCTCGGCATAGACGATGTCATCCGATCGCTGCACATCGATGATCTGAGCAGAGAGATTCCGATCCGCAACCGGCGCCAGCGCACCGGGCGCCGCGGCATCTGCGTCCGACAAACCAAACTTCGCGGTGAACTCACGAACGACTTGGTCCGCCTTTGACTTCTCGTTGCTCAAGGCGGCGACTTGTTCCTTGAGATCGCTCAGTGCCTCTTGCGCAACGCGCAGGTCGCTGTCGGTCTTGCCGAGCTTCTGTTCGAGGTCGATCCGAATCCGTTCGCAGTCCACAACCATGGTCCGCTGCGAGTCCAACTCTTCGCTGAGGGTCGTGGTCAGCGCCGTCTTGGCGCGATCGGATTCCGCAGTGATGGCGATCGTCTGTTCGAGACTCGTCAGGCGGATGGTTGACTTGGCGATGTCGGATTCGAGTCCGCGCGCGCGCAGGTTGCTCTGGGCGAGATCACTTTGCAATCGACTGCGCTCGGCATCGAGATCCTTGATCTGCAGCGCTGTGTCATTCTCCGACTTGGCCCGCAGTGCCCGTTCGGTGTCGAGTTCCATCCGCGCCGCAGAAACCTGACTTTCCCTGTCCTTCACCTGTTGCTTGAGGCCCGCCTGATTGTTCGCCTGAACCGCCGCGAGTGGAACAAGTGCGACGGCGAGAAGGGAAACAAGGACAACGAATACTTTCGTAAGGATGTGCAAGGGATCGACCTATGGGTTAGCAAACGGTGGGTAAAAAAGCTCGACGCGGTACACACGCAACGCGCACCAACATAAACGGTGGGTTTTACCCTGCGCGGGGGCGCGTGTCAATGTTTTGGTGCCATCCCCGATTGCGCGGATTGATGGGGTTCGTCGTCTGGCGCGGCGCGCAAATAGGCTGTCGCCGCAATCAGGCGAACCATCGGATCGGGATCCTCAAGCAGTGGTGCGATCGCATCACGGGCGCGTTGTCCTCCCGCCCATCCCAGTGTGGCAGCGGCCTGCGCGCGAATGGTCGGTGATGAATCCTTGATTGCCGTGGCGCAGAGCTGAAAGATCGGCTCAAGATTCGGCTCTCCGATGCGGATGAGCGCGGTTCCAGCGAGGAGTCGAATCTCCAGGGGCCGCTGGAGCGGACCCTGACCATTCCAGATTCCAATGAGATGTCCGCGCGCGCCGCGATCATTTATCTCGCCGACCATCTGGCAGGCGAGCGCGATGAATTCCGCTTGTTCACTCGGCGCGAACAACGCCGCGCGGATCGGATCGAATTGGCGATAGTCCCCCATCTTCGCCATCGCCTCGGCAGCCTGCAAGTCAACGATCCGCATGCGGGTTTGATCTGAGCCAACCAGTCTTCGACCGACCACACTCTCAACCAGCGGTATTGCGGACGGGTTGCGCAGTTCTCCAAGCACGAAGAGCGCATTCGCTCGCACTTCGGGACTCGTGCTCATCGCCAGCGCGGCGAGCGGACTCAAGTCGACTGTCCGCTCGAGGCGCACGAGAGCGTAGAGCGCAGCCGCACGAACGGAGGGACTTGGATCGAGCATGAGGGGCTCCACCAAATCAGCGCACTCCAAGAACCCCTTCTCGCCGACCAGCACAGCGGCGGCGAATCGCACCCCCAAATTTGGATCTCCCAGCAGCCGACAGGCAATCGGCTGCAACTGAGCCGGACGGGATGCCAACCCTTCCAGTGCATGCGCCCGAAAAATGGGATCGGGATTCTCGCAGGCATCGATCAGCAGGCGCAGGGCGTGCGCCGCGGGGGTTTCGTGAACCTCAACAACGAGCGTTTCGGCGCTTGAGATTGGCGGCAGGTCGAGGGTTGCCTCGACGACAACAGGCTCTTCGACAATCGGTACCGCCAATCCCGGAACCGGCTCCGCTTCGATCCCCGGTGGAACGGGTACTTCGCCCCCGTCCGCGCGCGCCTCAGTGCGCGGCAGGATGCTTGGATCAAACACTCGGGGGCGAGAACTCCATGAAGTTGGGCCGCTTGGCGCGATTCGATTGGACAACTCGCTGCAGGCAACGGAATTCCAAAGCGCCACCAGTGGGAACGCTGCGAGAAGCAACAGGCTCGAGGTGCGGCTTGAAATCGGGCGCTTGCGTGGCAGGCGAATACACATCAGGCAGGCGCAGACGAACATCACCGGAGAGAGTACATCGCCAACGCGACCGAAAATTGTTTGGCGTCGATCCAAGAGGACGCGAGAGGCGAAGCCACCGACCCGGCGCGCACCGATGCACTCTCCATCGACAGCGCCACCCGTACTGGTGAACGACTGCGAGATTCCTGTGTTTGCCACCCGCACCATGGGCACCCGATTCTCAATGCATCGCCAGCGGGCGATGAGTGCGTGCTGCGCGCGCCCCGCGTCGCTC
>SIAB01000031.1 GCA_009692015.1 Phycisphaerales bacterium | reverse complement strand
GAGATCGCACTGCGCCCATGCCTTGATTGCCGCCTCAGATGAACCGGCTTGAAGCAAACGCATGATCCGAGTCGATCGCCGTTCGACATGCGGATTGCCGCCAACCTTCTGCACAGCCTCAACGACGGCAAGGACCATTCCCTCTGGAATGTCAAACGCTTCGATGAGAATGTTTTCGCCGCGCTTGAGTCGGCAGGAGTGATTGACGATGGTGGCAGCGAGCGTTTGGAATCGTGGGTCGTTCATAGGTAGATCAGCGATTGAAGTCGAGAGGGGGATAGTTCGTCAAGGTGGTGGACGATCAAGTCTGCGGCAGCCAGTTCCTCGCGCGTGTGGCCGGCCGAGCAAAGCGCCACGCAGTGCATGCCAGCGCGGTGCGCTGCTTCGATGCCTGGCAAAGCATCTTCGATCACCACGCATTCGTTGGGCGCCAGCTCGAGTCGGCTGGCCGCTTCGAGAAAGACATCGGGATGGGGCTTTCCCTTGGCCACGCAATCCCCGGTGACGATGGCATCGAAGGCGTGGCGGGGGGCGATCCCGCGAAGCATGAAATCGACATTGACCGGCGGCGCACTCGAGCCAATCGCCACAAGCCAGTCATCGTCGTGCAGCGCATCGAGGAGCTGATGCGTGCCAGGCATGATTGGAAATGTTCCGCCGAGGAGGGTCCGAAAAATGGATTCCTTCTGGTCGGCGAGGCGGGCAATGGTTGGGGCATCCGGAGTCGCCCGCCCTGCCTCGCCAAAGAGCGCTTCGATGATCGGTGTGTTGGGTCGTCCAAAGAACCGCAAGAAGAATTCGCGTGTGACCGGGATGCCGACGGAGTCGCCCACGGCCATCCACGCCCGCTCGTGACACGTGCACGAATCGACCAGCGTTCCATCGAGATCGAAGATGGCACCAAACTGGTCCATCGGTTCTCAGGCAGTTGCGCGGGCGAAGGCAGCGACCGTGCGCTCGACGACGGCCTCGGGAACATCGAGGTGCATCACCGCGCGTACGCGGCGCGATCCCATCGGAATCATCGCGACTCCCTCGCTGAGCAGGCGGGCGCAGAAGGCACTCGCATCGCCATGCTGCTCGGCGAGCTCGAAGAAGACCATGTTCGACTCAATCTGCCCGGGCGGCGGATCCACCCGAATGCCAGCGATTCCCGCGATCCCCTCGGCGAGATCCTTGGCGCGAGCGTGATCTTGGGCGAGGCGGTCCACATGATGATCGAGCGCATAGATCGCGGCCGCGGCGAGGAATCCGCTCTGCCGCATTCCACCGCCGAGCATCTTTCGAAAGCGGCGGGCGCGGTCAATGAAGGGGCGAGGACCGACCAGCGCACTTCCCACCGGCGCGCCGAGTCCCTTCGAGAAGCAGACGCTCACCGTGTCAGCGCTCTCTACAAACTCGCGCGGGGAATAGCCCGCTGCGGCGCAGGCGTTGAAGAGCCGCGCGCCATCGACATGGATCGCGAGGGAGTGTTCGCGGGCAGCCGAACTGACCGCGCGAAACTGCATGAGCGGCCAGACAGATCCACCACCACGATTGTGGGTGTTCTCGACCACGAGGAGACGAGACTTCGGGGAATGAATGTCGAGGTTGCGAATCGCGCCGCGCACTGCGCTGGCATCGAACAAGCCGCGGGGTCCCAGCAGCGGGCGGATCATGCAACCCGAAATCGCCGCAGGCGCACCCGTCTCGTAGTGAATGATGTGGCTCTCGCCGTGGGCGAGAATCTCGTCGCCCGCTTCGCAGTGGCAGCGGATGGCGAGTTGGTTCGCCATCGTTCCGCTGGGGACAAAGAGCCCGGATTCCTTGCCAAGAAGCGCGGCGATCTTTCGTTCCAGGGTGGTCACGGCGGAATCGTCGCCGAGGACATCATCACCGAGCGGTGCAGCCATCATTGCCGCGCGCATCGGGAGTGTTGGCTTGGTCACCGTATCGCTGCGCAGGTCAATGGACGGCATTGGAGTGATCCTATCGGTTGCATTACGCTGCCTGCGATGACCCAGCGTGCCGTTGTACTTCTCTCGGGCGGAATGGATTCTGCGGTTGTTCTGGCGTGGATGAAGCGCGCGGGTTTCGATTGCATTGCCTTGAGTTTCGATTATGGACAGCGCCACCGCATCGAGTTGGATTGCGCACGTCGCGTCGCGGCACACTGCGGCGTGATCGAGCACCTCGTGCAGCGAATCGATCTGCGGACGGTGGGTGGGAGTGCGCTCACCGCGGACATCGCCGTGCCGAAGGATCGGCCGCTCGATGCGAGAGCGGGGGAGATCCCCGTGACCTATGTCCCGGCACGAAACACGCTTTTCTTGAGTTACGCGCTGGCTCTTGCAGAGTCACGCGAAGCAAGCGAGATCGCGCTGGGTGTGAATGCCGTCGACTATTCGGGCTATCCGGACTGTCGTCCCGAGTTTCTCGTGGCGTTTACCAAGCTGGCGAATCTCGCCACACGCGCGGGGGTCGAGGCAGCGGCGCAGGGTGGCTGCGCCATTCGCATTCATGCACCGCTACTTGAACTCTCCAAGAGCGAAATCGTGAAACTTGGTATCGAACTTGGGGTCGACTTCGCGATGACGCTCAGTTGCTACGACCCCGCGAGCGATGGCACCCACTGCGGCCGCTGCGATGCATGCCAACTGCGATCACGGGGGTTTGCGCAGGTCGGATGTATCGACGGCGCGCAGCGATCAGCCGCAGCGCAGTGACCAATCAGACATCGAGGTTCTTGACTTCGAGCGCGTGCTTTTCGATGTAGGCACGGCGCTGTTCAACATCCTCACCCATCAGGACCGTGAAAAGCTTGCTCGCGTCTGCGGCGGTCTCGATCGAAACACGCAGCAGCGTGCGCCGCGTCGGATCCATCGTGGTCTCCCAGAGTTGCAGGGGTTCCATTTCGCCAAGACCCTTGAACCGCTTGATTTCGATTCCCCGGCGACCACATTCGTGCAGTGTCTTCAGGATCCCGCCAACGCTCGCGGTTTCTGCCAAGTCTGGCTCGCCCTTCTCCGGCGTGATCAGCCAGCCATACTTGGCGGGCAGTTTCTCACCGGTCACAGAGACTTCTTGGACTACGCCGTAGTCATCGATGTCGATTCCGAACTCGAGTAGTTGCCCGAAGATGCGTTCCAACTCATTCGTTTCGTGCATCTGCCGCAGCGAGGCGACGACACCACGCGCCGGATCGGCTGAGAGATCGTCGAGCACCATGCCGCGTTCGCTGACCGCGTCGTGCGCTTCTTTCTCGCTCCAGGCGAGGAGATCGCCGCCGCCCCAGACCACATGATGGGTCGGCAGCCGCCCAGATCCGCTGGGATCCTTGCTGCGCGACTCGAGCAACTTGGGGAAGGGAATTCCGCGTCGCAGCACCACGCCGCAGAGGTCTTCGAGTCTGTGCAGCAGGCGCAGTGCTTTGGTCAGCACATCGCCACTCAGGGTTCGGATTGTCTTGCCCTGTTCATCGCGCACCACCAGCACCGCCGTCTTGAGCGCCAACTCTGCCAACGTGTCGTTCATCTGCCGATCATTGAGCACATACTTGCTGTTCTTGCCGCGAATCACCTGATAGAGCGGCGGCTGGGCGATGTAGATCCGACCCTGTCGGACGAGTTCGAACATCTGACGGAACAGGAAGGTCAGCAAGAGCGTGCGGATGTGACTTCCGTCGACATCGGCGTCGGTCATGATGATCACGCGGCCGTAGCGCAGCTTCGCCGGATCCAAGTCCTCGCCGATACCGCACTGCAAGGCCTGAATGAGCGTCTGGATTTCCTCGAATTCGAGCACCTTGTGCAGCCGGCACTTTTCAACATTGAGCAATTTTCCTCGCAGTGGCAGGATCGCTTGATGGACATGATCGCGACCGCCCTTGGCACTGCCACCTGCGCTGTCTCCTTCGACGATAAAAATCTCGGTCGACTCAACATCATCGCTCGAGCAGTCAGAGAGTTTCTGTGGAAGCGCGCTGTCGCCGAGTGCCCCCTTGCGCTTGATGAGTTCGCGCGCCTTGCGAGCGGCTTCGCGGGCTTCTGCAGCAAGAATCGCCCGCTGGCAGATCAACTTCGCTTCCTTGGGATTCTTGTCGAGCCAGGCTGTGAACTCCTCGATTACAACCGAGCTCACAAAACTTTCGATCTCCTCGTTGAGAAGCTTCTCCTTGGTCTGGTTGTTGAACTGCGGATTGGGAAGTTTGACGCTCACCACCGCGGTGAGCCCCTCGCGCAGGTCGTCGCCGCTTGGAACGAGGTCCTTCAGGATCCCCTCGCGCTTGGCATAGCCATTCACCACACGGGTGAGGGCAGACTTGAAGCCCTGCACATGGGTTCCGCCATCGGGATTGCGAATGTTGTTTCCGAATGCCAACAGGTTTTCCGCCGTGGCATCCGTGTATTGCAGAGCGATGTCGCATTCATATTGACGAGCTTCGTCCTTGCGGCGAATGGCGATGCAGGAACTCTGCACCACCTTGGCTTCGTTCAGCCAACGGACATAGGAGGCGATGCCGTTGCTGTCCTTGAAGGTGACATCGCGCTGATTTCCATCCGCACCCACATGCTCATCCACGAAGCGGATCGTGACACCCGGATTCAAGAAGGCCAGCTCGCGCAGTCGCGACTCGAGCATGTCGGCGCGAAACTGCGTGTCAGGAAAAATATCAGGGTCAGGTAGGAAGGTCATCCGTGTGCCCGTGATGGTGACCCCTGATTCCTTAATCTTGTGCAGTCGCTCGACACACACTCCCCGCTCAAACTTGATGCCCCACGATGCGCCATGCTTGTGAACTTCAACCTCTGTCCAAGCGCTCAAGGCGTTGACACACTTCACACCGACGCCGTGGAGTCCGCCCGAAACCTTGTAGGCGTTGTTGTCAAACTTGCCGCCGGCGTGGAGCTCGGTCATGATGACCTCGACTGCCGGTCGGCCATCGATGTTGGGATTGTCACTCTTCATCGGATCGACGGGCATTCCCCGACCGTCATCGATCACGGTGCACGACCCGTCGACACCGAGCCGCACCAGAACTTGCGTGGCAAATCCGGCCATCGTTTCGTCGATCGAATTGTCAACGCACTCATAGACAAGGTGGTGCAGGGCATTGAGTCCCGTGCCGCCGACATACATTCCCGGGCGCTTGCGAATCGCTTCCAAACCCTCCAGAACCTGGATGTCTTCAGCGGTGTAACGGCTCTCGGATTCTGCGTGTGCGCTCATGTTTTTTGTCGAGAAATGCGGCGAGAAAACTAGCCTTTTGATTCTACCTGAACGCGCCCCCAAGCGGTGGCGTAAACTGGAGTTCTGAGAGGTTTTGGGTCGATACAAAAGGCTCTGCTTATGACGAATTTGGATCCCACACAGACACCCCGCGACGGGGCGCCGGCAGAACTTCCGGCCCTGCCTCGGCGCAGCATTCTGATGCTCGGAGTGGGTCTGCTTGCGGGATGCGCGACGAGTGGATCGCAGACCGCGCGCATGCCTTCGCCGCTCTGGCCCGATCCAGCCCTGTTCACGCAGAAGCCACGCGTGCCGCTTCCGCTCCCTGCAGCGCCGACACTTGCGGGGGTGATCCCGCGCAGCGCATGGACGAAGGGAACGCCGGCCGTCGACAACATCGATCCGATGCTGCCGATCCACTGGATCACGATCCATCATGATGGGATGACGCCATTTCTGGCGACGGATTACGCCTCATGCGCAGCGCGCATCGAGTTGATCCGAAATGGTCACCGCGGCAAGGGATGGGCGGACATTGGATACCACTTCATCGTCGATCGTTCGGGACGGGTGTGGGAGGGGCGCGACCTGCGCTATCAGGGCGCGCATGTGAAGGATCAAAATGAGGGGAATCTGGGGATCCTCTGCGTGGGCAACTTCGATCACCAAATGCCGAGCTGGGCACAACTCGCGGCGCTCGATCGACACTTGCGCGTGTGCATGGCGAAGTTCAAGGTGAAGGCCGCCAATGTGCGATCGCATCAAGAGTGGGCGAGTGCCAAGACCGCCTGTCCTGGACGCAATCTGCAAGCGAAGATGGGTGGGATTCGTCGGGCGATCGCCTAGCGGGCGACCCAAATGTCTGGACCGGTGTGGTTACGGGCAAAACCACCGGTCGCGGCAGCAGATTCTGCCCGTAACTGGGGGGGCTAAGAAGGTTTCTGCCGTCCCGCGCGGGCGCGCTCATCATCGGCATCCAGTTTGGCCTTGAACTTGGGATCGCGCGACTCTTGTCGCTGCACGACCTTCCAGACGATGATCCCGATGGCGATCATGCTGCCGACTGTGACGAGGATCGAGAAGAGGGTGAACACAGACTCACTTTAGTCGGGGTGTGCTTCGGTCGCCTGTGCAGCCTTGAACCACGGGGCGAGTGATCGATAGGCCGATTCGTAGCGGGCGGCGATATGGGGAAAGGCTCGTGCGCCACTGCCGACACTGGTATGGTCTGTTTCGGCAATCGATGCAGTCGCGTCGTCGACCGAGTTCCAGATTCCCACGCCGACCCCTGCAAGGAGTGCCGCGCCATACGCGGCGCCATGCGGCTGGGTGACGATGGCGCTTGGGATCCCCAGGGCATCGGTCAACATCTGCCGCCAGAACGCACTGCGCGCGCCGCCGCCAGAGAGACGAACGCGATCTGCCGGCGCGCCGCTCGTTCCGACGAGTGCGAAAACTTCGGCGAGTGAGCAGGTGACACCTTCGAGGATCGCGCGGGTGAGATGGGCACGGGTGGTGCGATTCGAGATGCCAAGAAAGACGCCGCGCGCCGATGAATCTGCATGCGGCGTGCGTTCTCCGGAGAGGTAGGGCAAGAACGACACGCCATCGCATCCGGCGGGTGCCTGCGATGCTTCGGCGATGATCAGTTCGTAGGGATCGACGCCGCGATCGCGGGCGCGGGCGACGAGATCGCCGCACATCGTGTCGCGCCACCACTGAAGACTTCCTCCGGCGCAGAGCGTGACGCCCATCAAGTGCCACCTGTCTGGAATCGCGTGACAGAATGAGTGCAGGACCCCGCGCGGTGTTGGTCGCCAGGAATTCGTCGTGGCGAAAATGACGCCGCTAGTGCCGATGGTGCAGCCGACCGATCCTTCATTGACGATGCCGGTGCCGACCGCTTGCGCTGCCTGATCGCCGGCCCCGGCGCAGACCGGCGTGCCGATCGGAAGTCCAGTCGCTGCGGCGCCGCTGGCATGGATGCGCGAAGTGATCGTCGGCGACTCGAAGACTTCGGGCAGCAGACTCGCGTCGATGGCGAGTGCCTCGCACATTTCTGTTGACCAGCGACGATGCCCGCAATCGAGGAGCAGCGTGCCCGATGCATCAGAGACATCGGTGTGGAATGCGCCGGTCAGTCGCAGCCGAATGAAGTCTTTCGGCAGCATCAATCGGCGCGCGCGGCGAAGTTGATCGGGTTTGTGATCGCGCAGCCAGAGCAGTTTGGGCGCTGTGAATCCACAGAGCATCTGATTGCCAGTCAGTTGCCAGATTCGCTCTGCTGTGAGCTCGCCAACGGCGCGGTCGCAGACTGCAGCGGTTCGTTGATCGTTCCACATCAGGGCGGGCCCGGTGGATTGATCATCGGCGTCGACGAGAACGAGCGAGTGCATCTGCCCAGTCAGGCCGATGGCTGTCACCTCGCCGGCCGCCACGCAGGGAAGCGCCATCAATTGACGCAGTGCCGCGCAGGCGCAGTGCCACCAGACTTCGGGATTTGTCTCTGCCCACCCCGGTCGCGGAGACTCGAATTCGTATTCAGCTTGCCCGCTGGCGATCACCACGCCGTGTGGATTCACGGCGACCACCTTGAGCGAACTTGTTCCGACATCGAGTCCGATGCACAGCGGTATTGATTTCAATGCGCGACCTACTTCAGGCACGGGGGTAGCACGCAGCCGATCGCCGGCGTCGCGTAGGGGGCGATCGGGTTTGCGAGCGCGATGGCATCGAGGACTTCAGCAAGATCGCGCTTGGTCGGCGGGCCATACGAAACGCCAAGACTCTGATAGCGATTGTCGATCCGACCCTTGTAGAGAACCGTTCCAGCGGCGTCGATCACGACCACCGAGGGAATTGTCGCGGCTCCCATCATGCAGGCGATTTCCTGCTTTGAGTCGATGATTGCTGGAATCGGCAGGGCGTAGTCGCGCTCAAAGTTCTTGACGAGGTCTGCGGAGATGTCGAATTCGGGAAAGACCATGATCCAGGCGATGCCGCGATCTGCATCGCGTGGAACGAATCGACCGACCTCGGGTGCATAGGCGCGGAGGATCGGGCATTCGGGACCCGCGAAGAAATAGACCGTCGCGAGTCGACCGATGGGGAGCGGTTGACCCTCCATATCCGTGGTGGGAAGGCGCAACTTCGCAAAGGTGAAACCCGGTGCTGCGGCGCTGGTGGTCGGGGTGCTGCCGCAGCCTGTCGCCAGCCCAAGCGCGCAGAAGATCAGGAGTTCGCCAGCGAGCCGGAGCAGCATGACCCAAAGCGTATGCGATTGCCAAGCGCGCCGAGGCGTGACGACGCGCGCCACGCTGCGACGGCTGCGAGGCGCGAGCAACTCTGGCGTCCACGATCTCACGCAGCGACCTATCTTCTCTCCCGTGACGCCATCCACTCTCGACTGGTCGATCGTGCTTGGCTTTGTGTTCGTCCTCATGGCGACAGCCATGCTCGCCAACAACCTTTCCCGCGGAGTCTCTGGGTTTCTCACCGCCGATCGCTGCGCCGGCAGATATCTGGTGACCGTTGCCTACAACATGGCGCAAGTTGGGGTGATCACCCTCGTCTGGTACTTCCAACTTGGATTCGATGTTGGATTCACCCAGATTTGGTGGGGATACTTCGAGGGACCGTCGCTGATCCTGCTGGCGATCACGGGATGGGTGATCTATCGATTCCGCGAGACGCGGGCGATGACTCTCGCGCAGTTCTTCGAGTTGCGATATTCGAAGCGGTTTCGGGTGATGTCGGGTGGGGTGGCATTCGTCTCGGGGATCATCAATTATGGAATCTTCCCCGGGGTAACCGCGCGGTTTTTCATGGCACTCTGCGGGATGCCAGAACGATTCATGCTCGCCGGTGAATCGATCGCCACGTTCCCCGTGGTGATGGTGGTCCTGCTCGCCTTGGGGATCTTCATGGTCTTCGCCGGCGGGATGGTGTCAATCATCCTCACCGACTTTCTGCAGGGAGTTTTCTGCTTTGGAACATTTGTCTTCATCTGCTTCTGGTTGATGGCACAGTTTCCCTGGCCGGTACTCGAACGCGCCATGTTCGCAATGCCACAGGGCACTTCGTTTGTTGATCCATTTGGACTCAGTCGCGAGAAGAACTTCGATGTGATGTACTGGGCGATCTCTGCCTTTGTGTTGTTCTATGCGGCGCGGGCCTGGCAGGGGGATCAGGGTTACAACGCTGCGCCGCTCAACGCCCACGAGGCACGCATGGCGCAGATTCTCAACGGTTGGCGGTACCGCGTGCTGATGCTGGTGACGATCATCATCCCCCTCGCGGTGCGCGCATTCTTGACACAGCCCGAATATGCCGATGCCGCGCTGCCGGTGCAGGCCGCACTCGATCAGATTTCCAGTGATGCACTGCGCGCAGAGTTGCGCACGCCGCTGGCCATGGCGATGATTCTTCCGACAGGAATCCTGGGACTCTTCATCGCGGCGATGCTGGGCGCGGCGGTCTCGACCGATGAGGCCTACTTGCACTCTTGGGGATCCATCTTCATTCAGGATGTCATTTTGCCCTTTCGAAAGAAGCCACTGGATCCCAAGACGCACACCCTCCTGTTGAAACTCGCGGCGCTGGGTGTGGCGGTCTTCGCGTTCACCTTTTCGATGCTCTATGAACCAACCCAATACATCGCGATGTTTGCCGCCATTACAGCCAGCATCTTTGTGGCCGGCGCGGGCGCGGCGATCATCGGAGGTTTGTATTGGCGCCGCGGTTCGACCCTCGGCGCGTGGTCGGCGATGATCACCGGCATGGTGCTCGCGGTAGTGGGGGTGCTGGTGCATCAACTCCCGCTCGATCATTGGCTCAGCGAGGCAGAGCAGGGGGGGATCGTCGCGAGCATCTGGTCGAATGGAGTCTGGCTGCGCGAGCATGTCACCGGCCAGGTGATGGGATTCATCTCGATGATCTCGGCGAGTGTGATGTATGTGGCGGTCAGTCTCGTGGGACCGCGAACAGACTTCGAGTTGGATCGCATGCTCAATCGCGGTCGCTGGCGTGTCGAGGGCGATGCTTCGATCGACCTGCCAGCGATGACGATCTGGGAAAAGCTCGGCATGGATAATCAGTTCAAGGGGACCGATCGCGTTGTCACGTTGGTCACGCTGGCATGGCCGCTCTTCTTTACGCTGGTGTTTCTGGTTGGAACGGCGTATGCGCTCTGGCGCAAATCGAATGCCGATCCGATCAGCGCGGCCTCGTGGAGCGCCTGGTGGTTCTGGTGGACATGGCTCATTTTGGGCACCAGCGTCGTGGTTGTGTTCTGGTTCACCTCGGGCGGAATCCGAGATGTCATCCGTATGGTGAGACTGCTGCGTCAGCGTCGCGTCGACGCGCGTGATGATGGTCGGGTGATTGATGGCGTGAATGCGGACGAGTCGCCGACGCGGTGAGCGAACATATGCGATCGATCGAGGTCAGTCTCTGCGGTGATGAGTGGACGATGACCGCAGAGGACGGGCGGTCCTTCCCCGCCCAAGTGCCTGGTTGCGCGCACCTTGACTTGCAGCGCTCCGGCGTGATCCCAGAAGTCGATTCGCAGGGCGGCGAAGAGGCCCAAGCGTGGGTTGGGCGAAGTGCCTTCACTTGGCATCGGCGGTTTCGTGTTTCAGCTGAACTTCGTGGGCAGTCCCACATCGACCTCGTCTTTGCAGCGATCGACACGGTGGGCGAAGTCTTCATCGATGGTCGGCGCGTGCTTTCTGTGGCGAATCACTTTCATCCCCACCGAGTCGACATCGCCGCGTCGGTGCGCGCAAGCGATCCCGCGCACGAATTCCTGTTGGAGGTTCGCTGTGCTGCTCCCGTGACCGAGGTCGAACGAATCGAAGCAGAACTCGGCACGCGACCTGTGAATGGCGACTGGACTCCCTATCCGTTTATGCGCAAGCCAGCCTCTGACTTCGGCTGGGACTGGGGACCCCGCGCGCCGTCGAGCGGAATTGTTGGCGTGGTGTACCTGCATGGATGGACTGGCGCGCGCATCGAATCGGTGCGACCGCTGGTGACCCGTTGTAGTGCGGAGGATGCGCGCGTTGAGGTCTTTCTCGATGCGGCATTCGATGGCGACCACTCGCTCTATGAAGCACGGGTTGAAATCGAATTGCCGGATGGAAGGTGCTTCGATGCTGTGTCGCCGCTCGGCAGCAGCGGAACCGCCGGGTGCCTGATCGACATTTCGCGCCCGATGCGCTGGTGGCCACGCGGTTATGGCGCGCAGCATCTGGCACGAATTTCCGTCGAACTCACCAAGCGCGCGGCTCGGTTGGGGCGTTGGTCCGGGCGAATTGGACTGCGCTCGGTGGCGATCGATACCACCGCCGAAGTCGATGGCACGCGATTCGCAATTCGGGTGAACGATCAATTGATCTGGTGCGCGGGAGCGAATTGGATTCCAGAGGGTCTCAACAGGATGGCCGTGGCCGAGCCGAAGGTGCGCGAACGGTTGTTGCAAGCGTGCGAGGCGAATCTGGTGATGCTGCGGGTGTGGGGCGGTGGTGGATACGAGTCGCAGTCGTTCTATGCGCAGTGCGATGAACTTGGACTTCTCATCTGGCAGGACTTCGCATTCGCCTGTGCGACCTATCCAGAGGATGCGCCCTATCCAGAGCGCGTCGAAGCGGAAGCTCGCTTTCAACTGGCCCGTCTCGCGGCGCATCCCTCGGTGGTTCTCTGGTGCGGCGGCAATGAAGACATTCTCGCTTGGCATTCGTGGGGATTTCGCGAACGGCTGCGCCCGGGGCAGTCGTGGGGACGGCACTACTGGCTCGAACTTCTTCCCAGGCTTTGTGCGCAAATCGACCCGACGCGACCCTACTGGCCAGAGAGTCCCTGGTCGGGAGCGCTCGAACTGAATCCCAATGATCCGATGCGCGGTGACCGCCACACCTGGGATGCCACCGCAAAGGTCGAGGGACTTCGATCGATTACGCCGCGATTCGCCAGTGAATTCGGTCATCAATCACCGCCAGCGCTTCAGTCGATTGCCGAGGCGCTCGCGGTGGATGCAAGCGAACTCGGGTCGCTCTCGGCCGCAGTAGGGTGCGCCCGAATCGCAGGGCGGCAGCGCGCGACCGGGGGAGATGATCCGCAGTATGGATCGCACCTCCGCGACCGATTCGCGCCGGCCGATGACTTCGCGACTTGGATCGCACAGGCACAAACAGTTCAGGCCAAGGCGATGCGAATCGCATACACATGGCTGCGCGCAAATCGCCCGCGCTGCTCAGGCGCACTCGTCTGGCAGATGAATGACGCTTGGACGGGTCACTCGTGGTCACTCGTTGACGCAGAGGGTCGCGCCAAGCCGGCCTGGCACGCCGTGCGCGAGGCGTGCGCGCCGCGCATGATCGTGGCTCATCCCCGCGGAGGGAAGCTGGTCATCGACGCGGTGAATGACACGGCACTTGCTTGGAAGAGTCGCCTCACCCTAGCGCGGTATGCCTGCGATTCGCGCGGCGATCCCCTCGCGCGGCAACACGCTGAAGAAGGATTCACCGTGGAGCCCTTCAGCGCGATTCGTGCGCTTGAAGTTCCAGCTGCGTTCACTCCCGATGCGTCGAGCGTTCTCTTCGCAGAAGCACCGACCGATATGCAGAGCGATCCGATCGCGACCACCTGGTATGCGGCGGTCCACGAAAGAGAATTGCGAACTGATGGTGGATCGCCGTTCATTCCGAGCGTTGCTGTTGCGTGGCAGGATCGACCCGCGCCAATCGGTGGGCGAGTTACGGGAACTCTGGTGCTTCGTGCGCTCACGCCACTGGTTGATGCACTCGTCATTCCCCGTGGAGATTGGATTTCAGTCGATCGGATGCTGCTCGCGCTGCCCCCGGGGGGCAAGGCGGCGATTGAGATCGCGTGGCGTGGAGGGGATCGCGTTCACGCATCATCGCTGCAAGTCGATGTCTTTGCCAGCGGACGGCGCATCGCCAGCGTCTGAAGAAAAAAGGTGGTCTTTGGGAATGCGCCCGCGGCGCGCTCATAAGTTGAGCACGAGTCACTTCGACTCGCAGAGGGAGCCATGATGAAACGAAACGATCTCTATGAGGTCAAGCGACAGACGCGCAGTGACGCGATTGACAAGCTGGTCGCGGACGCGACCGCCCGGGGCGATTGCACCGATCGACTGTATTGGACATTGATCTATGACTTTGAACATGCGCCCATGACAACCAATCTGAAACAGCTCGAGGAGGCGGGGGTGCAGCCCCAACCAGCCGAGTCGCTCGATGCGCACGAATTGCATAACGCGCTCTGGGAAGTGATCGATTCGCTCGGCGAATTGGGCATGTTTCTCTTGCACACCAATCACTTGACCGACCGCGCACTCTATGAGCGACTGACGCAGCAGATTCTGGTTGAGCCTGTGCGCGACTTGCCTCCCGATGCTGGTGTGCGCGAATTCATCGACCTCATCGGAGGCGGTGGACCCAAGGAGCGCGAGATCTATCAGCGCTACTACGCAACGCCAGATGAGCGGGCGCAGTTCAAGTCGGAATATGGATTCGAAATCGCACACGAGTCACCGATCGCCACGCGCGACGGTGATCTTCCCAGTCCCAGCGGCGACGAACCCAACGGTGCCCCCAACAAGAACGGACAGGTCGGTTCCCGCTGAGGTGAACCGACCTGTCCTGTTGCCGTCGGTGTTTTGTGCGAAAATTCCCCGCGCCGATGGACTTGATCACACTCTCGAATTCAGCGCGGAGAATGCAAGCGACTTGTTCGAGTTTCGCTCTACACTCGGGCTGAATGCACATAGCGCGCACGAAAGCGGGTTGGCAGTGTTCTTCACAAGTCATTGATTGGCAAGGGACTGGGAGCGGGATTCCGCGCGCGGGTCGATCCAAGACCTTGGGAGCAATATTCGCCGTGATTCTGACGGGAGCGGTGGGTGCGATCAATTGCGGATGCAAGAGCACCCCCGGACCGATGGTTCCACCCTTGGCCGTCGGCCGTTGGCGCGGTGCGGAGAGCGCAGCGCTCCTCGAATTCACCGATTCGGGGATCTTCGTTGTTGAACTCGCTGACAAGACGACACTTCTCGGTCGCTGCGCATTTTCTGGAAGCCGGGTGGTCATGCGCTATCAACTCGGCGCGGCGCTCTGCCCAGAAGAACTCGGACAATACACACTCGAATTCGATGCAGTGAAAATGACCGCGAGCGATCCCGCAGACACATGCGCGGATCGAAGGTCCATGATGGCACAGGTATGGATTCGAGATCCGAAATGAGCGAGCGGCTCAGGCGGGCGGCGAGACGAAGCGCGGTCGGCTGCTGCCTCGCAGCCGCAGCGGTTACTGCGAATCTGAGCGCCGCACAGGAGGCGAATCCAAAGCGGAGTGCGGCTGACTTTCAGACACTCTTTGGCGCAGAAGGAGAGGCGACGCTCCGCGCGCTCAGCGCCGGGAAAGCGACGGAGTGCACCGCCGCTGTTGCCCAGTGCGCGACGCGACTGAGCGCGCAATCGGAGAAGCTGCTCGCGGCCTGGAAGTCAGAGCAGGGTGAAGAGTCCGAACCATCGGCCTCGCCCGAGGTCGCGAAACCGGCGAAGCGGACCTCGACCGCGCGGGGACTCAACGCGCAGCAGCGCGATGAACTCGCCGCGCTTGTGCAAGCGGCCGCCACCTGGCAGTTGGTGCAGGTGATCCAGTCAGCGCCCGAAGTCGAACGCGCCGCGATCGCAGGCGAGTTTCTTGACAGTCCCAAATTTGCGCGGGCGCTGGCACTCGTCGTCGAGCCCTCTCGCGAGGATCCCGCGAAGGTGCTGCGGGTTGCCCGCGTCTTGATGGCCGACCGGCACGAAGCACTCGCGCAGTTTCCGGAACTCGCCGCTGCGGTCTCGGTTGTGCACGATGCCCCCGTGATGGTGCAGGTCAACGAAAACATTGCCCAGGGATGCGGTCCTGTGCCAACCTTTGATTACTTCGCAACCAACCAGCGGAAGTCAAACTTCGGCATCAAGGGACTCGCCCCCGAGGTGTTGATCTTCGTTGTTGATGTGGCCGCGTCGATCGACGAACTTGCGTGGGCGTCGAAGACCTTTGGCGGGCATCCCTCAGTCGGCGCGCTCTACGACCAGGTTGAGTACGACTTTGATCATCTCGAAAAGGGGCGGCCAAAGAAAGTGACGGTCGCGGGATGGAGTCTTGTCAATGTCATGCGCTTTGGCGGAGTCTGCGCCGATCAGGCTCATTTCGCGGTGACGATTGGCAAAGCGATCGGGGTTCCCTGCGCCTACACCAGTGCGACCGATGGGGTTCTCTCGCATGCCTGGGTCGGATTCGTGGCGAAGACCAGAGGCGGTCCATCTTGGCAAGAGACCGGTCGATTCGGCGGTTATGCCAGTGTCGAGGGATTCATCCAAGATCCTCAGACCGGGTTGCAGGTTTCGAACACCCAGATGCCGATGCTCGTTCGCTATGGCGCCGAGCCAGAGGCCGCGCGGCTGGCGAGCGCGGCGCTGCGGATCGCGGCCGCGAAACTGATCGGGAATCGAACGGTTCCGCCAACCGGTGCGGCGACAAGTCCGGCGCCAGACGCGGCGACAAGTCCGGCGCCAGACGCGGCGGCTCCCAGCCCATCGCGTGATCAAGGAGTCGATTCCGCCCTGGCGCTTTTGCGCATTGCCGTGCAAGCATGCATGACAGACGCGCGATCGTGGGAACTCATCAGTCGCGCCGCGGCGAGTGGAGCGATGACCCGTGAGCAGAAGGAGCAGTGGTCCGCCGACATCCTGGAACTTTGCGGTGCCTCCTATCCCGAGTTTGCCTGGCGAACGATCTCGCCAATGATCAGTTCAATTTCAGACATCACTGAACGACAGAAAGCACTCGATGCCGCACTGACGATCTTTCGCGATCGTGGCGATTTAGCTGGGCAGATTCTTCTGCAGCAGGCAGCGCTCTACACAGTGCAGGGCAACGCGTCCGGAGCGGGTCACTGTTACGAGATGATCCTCAATCGATACTTTGATGATGGACCCTTCGCAATTGTTGCGCTCGAGGAAGCTTCCGCACTTCTTGCCGCGCAGAACAATAGTGAAGGAAACATTCTCCTGCATGAGCGCGCCTTCCGAGTCATGGAGGCGCCCAAGTCAATCTCTCCGCAGTTCGCGCGCCAGAGCAATTGGTGGCGTACGGGTGTCAGGCTTGCTGAGGCCTATCGACTTGCGGGCCGCGAACGCGATGCAGCCTTCGTCGAGCAGCGGATCATCGATGTGACGAAGTAGCGGACCTGCTATCCCAAGACCCAGCGCTTGAGGCGTTTCCACGCAGAACGTCGCGGTCGGCGGCGCTTTCGCGCGGCGCCAATGTGAAAGCACTTGGGAAGTGTTTCTGCCGCGATCGTCACTTTCGGCGGATAGCCAGCGGCGACCAAGAGCGCGCGCCACTGGCAACCATGCGGACGAATCCGCTTGCCATGCAGTCGGTACGCCGCGAGGTGGGCGAGTTCATGGCAGAGAACCTCGCGCAGAAGTTGCGCCGCGCTTGGATCGAGGAGGGTGTGCTGCAGTTTGATCAACATCTTGGTGTAACTCGCCCGCCCGAGACTTGTGGTCATCCGGCGACTGATAGCCACAGAAATCTCCGGCACGATGTGCGGGACATTCCAGAGTTCGCACCAGCCACGGATGTCGCGGCAAAGCGCGGGCGAGAGTTCGCTCGGCCAGAGTCGGGGAGGCGCGCTCATGGCGTGGTGCTCCTCATAGCGTGGTGCTGCTTATGGTGTGGATGCGCCCAAGCGCCGCAAGCGAATCATGAATGATCGACAGGCACGCCACGCGATCGGCAGGCGCGAGGGGAAGTCGCGGCGGGCGGACCTGCTCGGATCCTCGACCGACCACGGCCTGCACGAGTTTGATCCGCTGCACGAAGTCGCCGACTGTGTCCATTTTCAACAGGGGCATGAACGCGCGGTTGAGTTCGATGACCTGCCGAGATGGATTGCCCCGCGCTGCGAGAGCACCCTCAAAGAGTGCCACGCTCTCGGCCGGGAGCGCGTTTGCCAGTCCAGCGATCCACCCATGCGCTCCGGCTGCAACACCTTCGAGCACCACATCATCAAGACCCACGAAGAGCGCAAGCCGTGGTGGCGCCTTTCCTTCGCGAATGAGCTTGGCAAGCAACGCGAGTCGACTCGCATCACCGGTCGAGTCTTTCACCGCTTGAATCGCCGGATTGTTCGCCGCGAGCCCGGCGATCTCTGCCGCCGAAAGATCCGCGCGGTAGGCATTCGGATTGTTGTAGACCATCGCGGGAAGCATCGTCTCACGGGCCACCGCATCGATATGCGCGATCGCCTCGCGTGCGTCGCCACTGTGCGCATACGGGGGAAGGATCATCAGCCCAGAGCATCCACACGCAGCCGCGCGCCGGGCGAGCGCACAGGCCTCGCGCGTGCCCATCGCTCCGATCGCTGCGATGACTGGGGCCCGACCGCGCAGAGCCGCTGATGTCGCCTTCCAGAGTTCGCACTTCTCCTCTGCCGTGAGCGATTGCCCTTCGCCGAGCGATCCACCGATGACAACACCACGGCATCCCTGTGCGATCATCCACTGAGCGTGATCAACGGCCGCGGCAATATCGACGGTGTCATCATCGCGCAGTGGAGTGGTCAGCGCGGGGATCACCCCCGACCAATCGATTGATGCCGGTGTCTCGTCGGTCATCTTGGGATCCCTGCGGCACACGGATCCGACGCTTCAAGCAGCAAGCAGACCTCTGCCGTGATCCAAGCCCGCCCTGCGACTGTTGGAAGCACTGCACCATCCGCCCCCCGCTGGTACCACGCTTCGAATCGCGTGCCAACGAAACTCTCCGCGCCGACGCGAACACCTGCGGCCACTTTGCCATCCGCGGCGAGGCAGGCGAGTTTGGCGCTCGTTCCGGTTCCGCAGGGCGACCGGTCGTACGCGCCGCCTGGACATAAGACAAAGCTGCGCCATGCACAATCGCTTCTTTGCGATGGCCCGGTGAACTCGATGTGATCGATCGGGCTGCCATCGTCGCCGGTGATTCCGGCGCGTGCGAGTTCGCGGCGAATCAGCCATGCCCGGCTGGTCAGGCGGTCGGCGTGGGCTCGATCGAGCGGGTGCTGCCCCGTATCGGCTGTGATGAAGAACCAATTGCCACCCCAAGCCACATCGCCGCAGACTGCGTCGTTGGCTTGAAGTTCGACTCGAACATCCTTGGTGGTGCGCCGTGATGCAACATTGGCCACGGCAATCGAGCCATCATCCGAAAGCGTGAATGCCACAACTCCAACGGGAGTTTCGATTCGGTGCGTCCCGCATTGGATTCGTCCCAGATGTGCCAGCGTTCGCGCGAGACCCATCATCCCGTGACCGCACATGCCCAGCGTGCCAACGGTGTTGAAGAAGATCACGCCTGCTGCGCAGTCCGCCGCCCGCGGTGGCACCAGAAGCGCGCCCACGAGCACCTCGGATCCCCGCGGTTCATCGACCGTCGCACGACGAAAGTCGCCATGATCCCGCGCGAATCGCTCGCTCAACTCGCGCACGCTCCCTTGACCAAGATCTGGACCGCCATTCAGAATCACCCGCGTGGGCTCGCCTTCAGAATGGCTGTCGATTGCGTGAATCCTGCGCATGGTCGGAGTCTATTGCAGCAGCGCGCTCCGCCCGCCACGCAGCGCGTTCGCCAACTACTCTCTGAACGATGAACCAGCCGTCGGGCAACGATCCCTCTGCCTTTCAACTTCTCTTCGATGCGCGACTGAACAAGGGAATGGCCTTCACCGAAGCCGAGCGCGAGGCGTTCGGTCTCGTGGGACTTCTTCCCGACGGCATCGAATCCATGGCGGTTCAATTGGATCGCGCGCGGCGGCAATTCGATCAACAGAGTTCTGACCTTGCGAAGTATCAATATCTCTCGGCACTTCAGGATCGTCAGGAGCGGCTCTTCTATGCCCTCTTGCGCAGCGATTTCGTGCGCTATATGCCAATTGTCTATACGCCGACCGTTGGCGAAGCCTGTCAGAAGTTTGGTCACATCCTGCGCCGCCCAAAGGGGATGTACCTCTCAGTCAAGCGCCGCGGAAAACTCGCCCAGCTGCTGCGAAACTGGCCAGTCAAAGACGTGCGCTTCATCGTGGTGACCGATGGCGAACGCATTCTTGGTCTCGGCGATCAAGGTGTCTGCGGCATGGGCATCCCTGTCGGAAAACTCGCGCTCTACACGGCCTGCGCCGGCGTTCCACCCGAAGTCGTACTGCCGATTGTGCTTGATGTTGGCACGAACAACGAGGCATTCCTCGGCGACCCGCTTTATCCAGGGCTTCGCGCGCCGCGCATTGTCGGCGACGACTACTTCGCCTTCGTGGATGAGTTCGTGCAGGCAGTCCAAGAGGTCTTTCCGCGCTGCTGCATCCAATTCGAGGACTTCACCAACAAGCACGCCACGCCGCTGCTGCGTCGATACTGCGAGAGCGTCTGTTGTTTCAACGATGACATTCAGGGGACCGCATCCGTTGCCGTGGCGGGACTCTTCGGCGCCTGTCGAATCACCGCGTCGACCATGCGCGATCAGAAGTTGCTCTTCATGGGCGCGGGAAGCGCCGGCGTGGGCATCGCAGATCTCTTTGTGAAAGAGCTGGTTGCGCAGGGTTGCGCCGAATCCGAGGCGGTGAGTCGATGCTGGTTTGTGAATTCGCGCGGGATGGTCCACGGCAAGATGCCAAAGCTCCCGGACTATCTCGAGCGATACGCGCACGATGTGTCGGGGCTACCGCTGCCGCAGGGCGCGCCGAGCACGGCAGATTCGCCGCTGCGAAATCTCGCCGACGTCGTCGACTTTGTGCGGCCGACGGCACTCATCGGTGTCTCCACTTGCGCCCACGCATTTGATGAGACTGTCATTCGGTCCATGGCTCGGATCAATTCTCGACCGATCATCTTTCCGCTCTCAAACCCAACTTCGAAATCAGAGTGCACTGCAGAAGAGGCAATCCGTTGGTCGGATGGTCGCGCGGTGATTGCCACGGGGAGCCCTTTCCCGCCGATGCACTATGGCGGAAAACTGTTTGTGCCAGGGCAGGGGAACAATGTCTATATCTATCCAGCTGTCGGTTTGGCGGTCTTCGTCACCCAGGCAAGTCGCGTGACCGATGCGATGTTTCTCTGTGCAGCCGAAGCACTCGCGGCGCAGACCACCGAGCAAGACCTTTCGGTTGGGTTGATCTATCCACCGATTTCGTCGATCCTCGAGACAAGCATTGAGGTCGCAATAGCCGTGACGCGCTTGATTTACAAGTGTGGGCTCGCGCGCGTGGCAGAACCGGTGGACATTGCGGCGTCGGTGCGAGCGAGCGTCTACGACCCGGCCTTCTGAGTGCTCGCTGGGGCAGGCGCAGATGGGTCAGGCACAGTTGGGTCAGGCGCAGTTGGGGCAGGCGCAGTTGGGGCGGGTGGCTGCGCAGCAAAGTAGACCCAGAAATCGCTCGCGCGCTGCGTCCCGTCGGGGCCAACTGCAGTCATCGTGACCGGCGCGAGCACAATTCCCCGCACGCTTCGATCCACCAGCGCGACGAGTGAGATCATGGCATTCTCGGCATCCGCACTCTGCGCGACCAACTTCACGGTGAAGCGTGGATCCTTCGAGGTGGTGCTCACTACCTTCCAACCCGCAGAATGCTTCAACTCGAACTCGAAAGGGTGGGGTGCTCCAACCACAATTGCCCCAAGGTTGGCGCGGTATTCCGCAAAGGGAAGCGTTGGACTGATCTTGGTGCAGGCATGCCGCACGCGCAGGTCAATCACCGGCGCCTTGGGATGGTCGGTGGCGATGATGAGATAGGGCGGCATCTTTTCGCAGGGCACCGTCGAAAGGTCATAGCCGATCTCGTACGAGTTTCTTGGTGGATCGCTCGCGGGGTTGAATCCAACGAAGCGTGCCGGCTCATTCATGACCGATTGAATCGTGAATGGTGCGCCATCGATTGATGCAACCGAGACGACCCCCGCAAGTGGGGGGCGCGCGCTGCCGGCAGGCGTAGCAGGATCTTGAAAGGCATTGATGTATGGAACGCGGGCACTGTTTGTGGCGTCGATGGTTGTGCCCCGCACTGCGTATGCGACCTCGCCGCTCATCGCAACCCGCACGATCGGGGATCCATCAGAAAACGCGAAGGCCACCGACGCGCTCTTGACTCCCGTCGCTGCCGAGACCTTCATGGCCACAGGAATCTCAATGCTGCCTTGCGCGGGAATGACTTTCCCAGCGGCGTCGAGCGTGGTGCATGTGCAGGTTGGTGTGGCCGAGACAATCGTGACCGGCGCGGTGCCAGTGTTCACGAGGCGAAAGATCCGGGTG
>SIAB01000030.1 GCA_009692015.1 Phycisphaerales bacterium | reverse complement strand
AGACCTTCCAAGTCCACTTTCTGCACCGTCGCAGGCAAGACCTGCACTGCATTGCGCCCGCAGAGTGTCGTCGTTTGAGAGGCGCGCGATCCATCAAGAAACTCAAACTCACGGCGCACACACGCAGAACAATTGCTCACGCGTGCAGCTCCCGCCAGTTTCATGCGACGCAGCGCTCCACGTGCCAGATCGAAACTCACCAGATCGCGATCGTGCGCTTGCGACACTCCAGCGAGCAGTCGAAGCGCAACACTTGCCGCGAATCCCGCCGCGATCTCGACTGCTGGACCAAAGACTCCTGCTGTGTCGCAGGTTGGGGCGATCCCCGCCCCAGGTGGTTCGGGAAACAGACATCGCAAACATGGTCCATCGCCAGGCAGAATGGGGAAAGTCATCCCCTCAAATCCCACGGCGCCGCAGTAGATATAGGGAACCCCCAGCGAAATGGCGAGATCGTTCAGCAGGTAGCGCGTCTCAAAGTTATCGAGTCCATCAATGATGATGTTCGCGCCTTCGCTGTACGACCTGGCATTCTCGCTGCGAAAGTCGTCAACCCATCCGCGAACAGAGATATTCGGGTCAATCGCCCGCACCCTCCGCGCCGCTGCCTCTGCCTTGGGGACCCCCCGCTTGGCATCGTCATCCGTGAACAAACATTGACGCTGAAGATTCGTCGGCTCAACCGTGTCGCGGTCAACGATCGTCAGTCGACCAACACCCGCTCGCACGAGCAGATCAACCGACGCACACCCGAGCGCACCACAACCCACAACGAGTGCGTGTGAGTCACGCAGCCGACGCTGGGTCTCGACGGAGAATCCAGGAAGGATGATCTGGCGATGGAATCGACCGAACGCGTTCGGCTCGTCCACTGGGAGCGCTTACCAGGCGAAGTGAGCAAACGCCTTATTGGCGTCAGCCATGCGGTGCGTGTTCTCACGCGTGGTGACCGCCTTGCCTTCATTCTTGGCAGCATCGAAGAATTCTTTCGCAAGTCGAAGAGCAATTGGCTTGCCCTTCTCGCTGCGAACCGCATCGAGGATCCAACGGAAGGTCAGACTCTGCGCCCGACGACGGTTCAACTGCATCGGCACCTGATAGTTCGCGCCACCGACGCGCTTCGAACGCACTTCGACGGATGGGCGGACATTATCGATCGCCCGGTGAAACAACTCAATTGCGGTCTTCGGAAGTGCTTCCGACTTTTCCTTGTCGAGACGGTTCTGCACCATGTCAAAGGCCTCGTAGACAACCTTCTGAGCCGTGGCCTTTTTCCCGCCATACATCAGGCAGTTGATGAACTTCGAAACGACGACATCCTGATACCGCGGATCAGGCTTGAGTTGTGACTCGCTGGCGGTGAATTGCTTTGGCATGTTGGACTCCTGTATCTCCTAGATGGGGCCTCCAGGCAATTGCGTGGATGATTTCACCGCGGCGCACCAGTTTGACACTGGGGAGAGAAGCGCTGCGATTACTGCCGAGCGAGCGGAACGTCCGACTCGCATCCGGGTTCAGGGACCGGCTCCCTTCAAACATCTGTTGACTTACTTCTTCTTTGCCGTCGCTGCTGCCTTGCGCTTGACGCCATAGCAGGATCGACCTTTCTTGCGACCATCCACTCCCAAGCAATCGAGCGTGCCGCGAACTACGTGGTAGCGCACACCGGGGAGATCTCGTACGCGTCCGCCGCGCACCAACACAATCGAATGCTCTTGAAGATTGTGACCTTCGCCACCGATATATGCCGTGACTTCGCGTCCGTTAGAGAGCCGCACCCGGGCGACCTTGCGAAGCGCCGAATTCGGCTTCTTCGGAGTAACCGTCTTGACCTGCAAGCAAACGCCGCGACGCTGTGGGCAAGCAGCCAGGTCATTCACCTTGCTCTTTGTGGCTGGATCGCGGCGGGGTTTACGGACGAGTTGGTTGATAGTCGGCATAGATGGCTTCTCTCAAGCGAGTCGGGAAATATACAGACAACTGCGGCGCGAGGCAACCGCACCGGCGAATCCTTGACACTCCCAAAGATTCCGCTAGACTCGCCGCCCCTGCTCCCCTTTGAGCTTTGAGGACCCCGCACCATGAATCCCGTACTCAGAACTTCCCCTGGACGAACCCGCCGACGACGCAATCATCAGGCTTTGCGCGCCGCGCACACCGTTGTTTGCCCAAATTGTGGCGCCGCCCGTCGCCCGCACCATGCCTGCTCTTCATGCGGATATGTGCGCCCCGGACTGCAACTCAAGGGATTCCAGGCCAGCGCCTGATGCCCACCGATGCGAATTGGCATCGATGTCATGGGCGGAGACAACGCCCCCGATGAGATATTGAAGGGTTGCTTCGCCGCATTGAGTCATCTCAGACCGGACGATCGACTCGTCCTCCTCGGCGATGGTCCATTGATCAACGAAGCGATTTCCGAGCGCGGGATCGATCGCTCACAGATTGAAGTCGTTGCCACCACCGAATTGATCGGGATGGACGAGTCACCGGTTGATGCGGTCCGCGCCAAGAAGGATTCCTCGATTGTTGTGATGGCTCGGATGGCATCACCCAAGCAAGAGAATCGACTCGCGGCGATCATCTCGGCCGGCAATACCGGCGCAGTTGTCGCGGCAGCTCAATTGCACATGCGGCGCCTCGAGGGTGTCATCCGACCCGGTATTGCGGTGACCGTGCCGACATTTGCTGGCCCGATTGTCTTGATCGATGTCGGCGCGAATATCGAACCCAAGGCCAGTCATCTGGCGCAGTATGGCGTGATGGGTGACATCTACGCGCAGCGCGTGCTGGGCATCAAGAAGCCCCGCGTGGCGCTGATGAATGTCGGCGGCGAGGAACAGAAGGGAACGCAAGAAGTGCGCGATGCCCGCGATCTCCTGCGGGCCACCGAAGGGATCGAGTTCATCGGATTTGTCGAAGGTCGGGGCGTTTTCAATGGTGAAGCCGATGTCGTGATCACCGACGGAATCGTTGGAAATGTGATGCTCAAGCTGGCCGAAGGGCTTTCGTCGGGCATCTTCAAGGCCCTCGCGAAGGAAGTCTTTGCCATCGATCCAACACTTGCGTCGCGTCTCGAGCCAGTCGTCAAGAGCCTGTACGCGAAGTACGACTATCACGAGCATGGCGGAGCGCCACTCCTGGGGGTCAACGGCGTCTGCCTGATCTCACACGGATCAAGCATCGCCCGAACCATCACGAACGCCGTTCGCCGCGCGCACAACTTCGTTGATCTCGGCGTGAATGAGACAATCGTGCAGCGCCTCGCGGCGGCTCCCCACCTCGTCGCATGAAGCGGTCCGCTGAGCCTTTCGGCGTGCGCATTTGCGGCACGGGGTCCTGTGTCCCCGCCCGCGTGCTCTCGAACGACGATCTCTCCAAGTTGGTTGACACGAACGATGAATGGATCGTTCAGCGCACCGGCATTCGCGAACGACGGGTCTGCGACCTCAGCAGAGAGGGCACCTTCACGATGGCCCGTGATTCACTCAAGAATGCCTTGGATGCCGCCGGGATGAAGGGATCGGAGCTTGACCTGATCATCGTTGGCACGGTGACTGCTGAGATGACCTGCCCTTCGGTCGCTGCACGGGTTGGCGCTGCGCTCGGCGCAGTGCCGGCAGCGGCGTTCGATCTCTCGGCCGCGTGCTGCGGCTTTGTGTACAGCATGAATCTCGCGCAGGCGCTCATTCAATCGGGTCAGTTTCGCACCATCGGGGTGGTCGGTTCTGAGTGCATGAGCTCGATCGTGGATTACACCGACCGCACGGTCTCGATTCTCTTCGGTGATGCGGCTGGGGCAGCAATCCTCAAGCGCGATCCCGACCCCCGCATCGGTTGCCTCTACAGCACCATGGGTGCAGATGGCAGTGGATGGAGTTCGTTGTACATCCCCCGCCGAGAGCAGGAAGTGCCTGAGTGCGATCGCGACTCGCCGATTGCGCTGGGCCACCTGCGCATGAATGGCAAAGAGGTCTTTCGGTTTGCGGTCACCAAGTTTCGCGAAGTGATCGAAGACGCGATGTCAAAAACCGGACTCACTCCCGAGAGCGTTGGACAGGTCATCTGCCATCAGTCCAATATCCGCATCATCGAGTCGGCGCGAGAGAAACTTGGCCTGCCAAGCGAGAAGGTCTTCATCAACATCGATCGATTCGGCAATAGTTCAGCGGGAAGCGTTGGACTCTGCCTCGACCAGCTTTGGCGCGCCGGAAAGATCGAGAAGGAAAGACCATTTGTAATGGTTGCATTCGGCGGCGGTCTCACCTGGGCCAGCGGCGTCTGGCGAATCTGACTTCCGCGCAGAGAGAGCCGAGCATCAGCAACATGTCGAACTCCATCGTCGTACTCGGTCCCGGTCAGGGAGCACAATCTGTTGGGATGGGTCTGGCGTGGCGCGACGCGAGCAAGGCTGCGGCGGAGATCTTCGCCCGCGCCGATGCTGCGATCGATCTCTCGGCGCTCGGTGGATCCCTCTCGAAACTGTGCTTCGAGGGCTCGGCTGAAACACTCAACCGTACCGATGTCAGCCAGCCGGCGCTCTTTACTTGCGCGATGGCGAGCTTTGCTGCCCTGCAAGACTGCCAGAATCCGCCGCAGATCGCGGCGTGCGCGGGACTCTCGCTTGGTGAGTACACCGCACTCGCGATCGCTGGCGCCTTCTCCTTTGAGGATGGTCTGCGACTCGTCGCCGCGCGCGGCAGATTGATGCAAGCAGCTGCCGAAGCGAGCCGCGGTGGAATGGTTGCGCTCATCGGCGCGGATGAAGCGCAAGCACAGGCAGTATGTGATGGCGCAGCGCAAGGCGAGGTACTGGTCTGCGCGAACTTCAACGCGACTGGACAAATCGTTTTGTCGGGGCACGCCTCAGCCTGTGCGCGGGCTTTGGATGTCGCGTCGAGCGTTGGATGCCGGGCCGCACCGCTTCAAGTTGCCGGAGCCTTTCATTCGCCGCTGATGGCGCCCGCGGCAGAGGCACTTGCAAACGCGCTGGAATTAGTCGAGTTTCACCCGCTCAAGTACCCGGTCTGGAGCAATGTCACGGCAGCGCTCCACGGGCAAGATGATCCGCAAACGCTGAAAAAACTTCTGGTCGATCAGTTGGTCTGCCCCGTACGATGGAGTCAGAGCATGTCGGCGCTGATTGCAGGGCTTCCTGCTGGGGCCGAACGACCGGCGTTCCACGAGTTGGCGCCGGGCAGCGTGCTGAAAGGTCTCATGCGTCGAATTGATCGAACTTGCGAGGTAACCAGCCATGACAAACCAGACAAACCAGACAAACCAGACACCACTGTCCAACCACACTGAGCGCGCCGAAGGCACGCCCAGCGCGCTTTGCGCCGGCGCACTGCTTGCGCTCGCTCTGTGCATCCCAATGACATCCTGTGGCGAAGAGGAAGCGCCACCCGCGCCGATCGTGCGCGCTGCGCCCACGCCGCCGCCACCACCAGAGCCCGAGATCACAGTCAAGTCGATTGCCGAACTCATGAAGGAGCACAACATCGATGAGCGCGTGCAACTCGAGGAGAGCGCGGCGCCCGAGACCACCGAGAAACGCGTCGCGGTCTTGAAGTTCTGGAATGCCTTCGCCAAGAGCGACGCTGCGTACGCGGGCAGTCATCTGAGCGATCTCGATCGCAAGGTGCTCGACGGACTTTCGAAGAGTGGTGCGTGGACCGCGACGACCTCAAAGATTTCCACCATCGAAGTGCAGTGCAAAGACGATGGCGAGGGATTTGCGACCTTCGCAGTCATCACGGCTGACGCGGCTGAGCAACCGATGCTCTTTGATGCCGTGATGTCGAGCGCTGAAGCCACATTCACAGCCTTCCCTGGTCCGCCAGACATCATCGATCATCTCTCGGGCGAAGACTCGATCGGCGCATGGAAAACTTATGTGGATGGACTCTTCGAGAAGTACGCGAATCTTCCCGACGAAGTGGTCGAGATTCCGCAAACGGATCTGCAACCGACCGATGGCGAGGCAACTGCGACAACCGGCGGCAATGGCGATGGGCCAGGCGGCGGTGGTGGCGGCGGCGGCGGAGAGTTGAAGAAGCGACCTCACCCACCGCTCCCGAATTGACTCGGGACGATCCCGTTACATCGACAAACCGCCATCCACGGCGATCACCTGTCCCGTGAGGTAACCCGCGCTGTCGGATGCAACATACGAGACGGCTGCAGCGATGTCGTCGACCGTTCCAAATCGTTTCAGTGGAATGGCTGGAAGCACGGATTGCTTGAGTGCCGCTGGGAGCCCGCTGGTCATCTCGGTGTCAACGAAACCGGGGGCGATCACATTGGCGGTGATCCCCTTTCCACCCAGTTCCTTGGCGATTGATTTCGAGAGACCGATGAGCCCAGCCTTGGCCGCTGCATAATTGGTTTGCCCCGCATTGCCCATGATTCCGGCAACGGATCCAATGCTGACAATTCTTCCGAATCTCCCGCGCATCATCGGGCGCGCCGCAGTTCGGCAGGCCACAAACGCTGAGCGCAGATTCACCCGCATTACATCATCAAAGTCTTCGTCGCTCATTCGCAGGATCAATCCATCCCGTGTAATCCCAGCATTGTTGACCATGATGTCAAGGCGCCCGTGTCGTTCTGCCACACCCTCGATCGCTGCGGCGAGTGCGGCTCCGTCACCCACATCGCAGACTTCGACTTCGCACGATCCACCAGCGGCAGTGATTTCTGCCCGCAGGAGCTCGAGTTGCTCTGCGTTGCGCGCGATTCCCACGAGATATCGACCGTCCGCGGCTAATCGCAGCGCGATCGCGCGCCCGATCCCTCGACTTGCTCCAGTCACGATTGCAACTCGCTTTTCGATGAGAGGCTCCTTCTTTGGGTGCGGGATTATAACCATTCAACCGAGGGTGTTTCTTGGATCGGTTGGCACGCGCCCACAATGCTGAACTCCCGTTATCATCCGACTCGTCGGCAATCGCCGATAGGTTTGTCCCGTCCGACTCACTTGTTTCGATCAATTTGCCCAACTAGGAGCTACCCCGTGACAGAAGCTGAGATTCAAGAAAAGGTCATCGCAATCGTCGCCGAGCAAATGGGAGTCGACAAGAGCGAAATCAAGCGTGAGACCAGTTTCACGAATGATCTCAACGCCGACAGCCTCGACATCGTCGAGCTTGTGATGGAGTTCGAGGATCAATTCGGAACTTCGATCCCAGACGATCAGGGCGACAAGATCCAAACAGTGGGATCCGCGATTGACTACATCAAGGCGAATTTCGGTGCGGGACCCAAGGGCGATGCCGCCAAGTCCGCAAGCTGATTCCGCAGATTGATTGAGAGCGTTGCGGACAATTACCCTGCGAAGAGTCGTTGTAACTGGCTTGGGTGCCCTCACCCCAGTTGGCAACAGCGTTGCCGAAACTTGGGATGGAATGGTGCATGGGCGGTCGGGTATCGCCCCGATCACACTTTTCAACGCCAACGAAGACTGGGGCGTTCGCTTCGCAGGCGAAGTGCGCGGATATGACTTTGGCACGATATTGGATGGTCGCGAAATGAGGCGCTTCGATCGATTTGCGATGCTCGCGCTCGCGGCAGCGACCGAGGCGACCCGCGACTCTGGCTTTGACTTCCAATCCGGTGACCCCTACCGCCATGGCGTCGCGATCGGCTCCGGAATCGGCGGTATCGGAACGATCGAGGCCGGTGTCACGGCGATGGCCCTCGGGGGAAATCGAAAGATCGGGCCATTCACGGTTCCGCGGCTGATGGTCAATGCCGGTGCGGGTCAGGTGTCGATCCGATTCAACTTGCGCGGCGCGAATATCGCGACTGCGACCGCCTGCGCGACGGGATCCCATGCCATCGGCGCTGCGTTTCATCTGATTCAACGCGGAGACGCTGACATCATGATCGCTGGAGGTGCCGAAGCTGCGGTGACTCCCCTGTGCATCGGCGCCTTCGCGGCGATGAAGGCACTCTCCACACGCAACGAAGATCCAACGCATGCCTCCCGTCCGTTCGACAAGGACCGCGATGGATTCGTACTTTCCGAAGGAGCCGCAGTCATCGTGCTTGAGGAGTATGAGCAGGCGAAGAAACGCGGCGCACATATCTACGCCGAGGTGCTTGGATTTGGATCATCCGGAGATGCATTTCATATCGCGGCACCAGAAGATCAGGGGGCGGGCGCCCACCGCGCCATGCTCAACGCGCTTGGGGATGCCCAAGTCTCTGCCGATCAGGTCGGTTACATCAACGCCCACGGAACCAGCACGCCGCTGGGAGATGCTGCAGAAGTTGCCGCGGTGAAGCGACTCTTCGGCGCACACGCATACAAGTTGGCAATGAGTTCGACCAAGTCTGTGACCGGTCATGCGCTCGGCGCCGCGGGTGGCATCGAGAGCATCGCCACGATCTTGGCATTGCAGAACGGAATCCTCCCACCCACCGTCAACTTGGACTGCAGAGACGAGGGCTTTGATCTTGACTTCGTGGCGAATCAGGCGCAAGAACGGTCGATTCAGTTCGCAATCAACAATTCGTTCGGCTTTGGCGGCCACAACACATCGCTGGTGTTCGGTCGATCGCCTGACTGAACGCGCGCCGATGCCGCGCAACCTCCCTGTCGGCAACGGAGAAATGCTGGTCGCATTCGACGACCTCTACCGGGTACGCGACTTGTACTGGCCACATGTGGGTATGCCCAACCACACCTGCGGTCACCTGCAACGATTTGGCGTCTGGGCCGATGGGCAGTTTGCTTGGATCGAAGGGTCCGGATGGTCGCGCGATCTGAAGTATGTCGAAGACTCGCTGGTCACCGAGGTTCGGCTGCGCAATGATCGGCTCGGCGTCGAGCTCTTGTGCCGCGACGCGGTCGACTATTGGAGCCCCGTCTATTTTCGTTCGGTCACGGTGACCGACCTGCACGATCGACCGCGCGATGTACGCCTGTTCTTTCATCAGGATTTGTCGATCGGCGAGAGCGCCATCGGCGACACGGTCAACTACGACCCGCAGACTGGCGGTCTCATTCACTACAAGGACGAGACTTATTTTCTTTTCAATGGGTGTGGCGCACGGTCGTATGGCGTTGATACTTGGGCGACTGGACAGAAGCGCATTCGCGATGCCGAGGGCACCTGGCGTGACGCTGAAGATGGCCTGCTCTCGCGCAATTCGATCGCCCAGGGTTCCGTGGATTCCACAGTCGGCTTCTCCTTGATGCTGCACCCGCGTGGCTCTTCGACTGTGACCTACTGGATTTGCGCCGGCAAGGATTACGACGTCGTGAAGGCGCTGGATGACAAGGTGCGTAACAAGACTCCGCAGCGCATGATGCTGCGAACTGAGGCGTATTGGAGGCTTTGGGCGACCAAGGAGGGATTTGATTTCTCGCCACTCTCGCAGGAGGTTCGCGATCTCTTCATCCGGAGCGAACTCATCATTCGCACCCAGATCGATCACGACGGCGCGATCATCGCCGCGAATGATTATGACATCACCCGATTTGCAGGAGACACCTACTCGTATATGTGGCCGCGCGATGGCGCACTGGTCTCCTATGCCTTGGTGATGGCTGGGCAGAGCGAACTCTCGCAGGAGTTCTTTCGTTTCGCCTCTCGGGTAGTCGAGACCAGCGGCTATTTCCTGCACAAGTACAACCCCACCGGCACCATCGCCTCGAGTTGGCATCCTTGGATGATGGACGGCAAGCGCGTGCTTCCCATTCAACAGGATGGCACCGCACTGGTGGTGTGGGCACTTCGGCGACACTTTCGAACATTCCGCGATGTCGAGTTCATTCGCGATCTCTACAACCCGCTGGTCGTCGATCCCTGCAATTGGATGCTGCGCTTTCGAGATCACAACGGGCTGCCAATGCCCTCGTGGGATCTGTGGGAGGAACGGCGCGGAGTTCATCTCTTCACGGTTGCTGCGACGATCGGCGCGCTGCGGGCGGCGAGCGAGTTTGCCCATGAGGTCGGTGCGTTGGATCGCGCCACTGAGTTTGAACAGGGCGCAGAGCGGATGAAGGACGCCATGCTCCGCCATATGTGGAGCGCCGAGCGAAACATGTTCGCGCGGATGGCGACGCCCATTGCCGATGGCGGCTATGAGTTGGATTTCACCGCCGATGCCAGTGCCTGCGGTCTCTTTGCCTTCAACGCCCTCGACGCCAATGATCCGCGAGTCGTCGCCCATATGCAGATGCTGCGCGAGCGGCTCTGGGTTCACACCGAAATCGGCGGCATGGCGCGCTACGAGCGCGATCCCTATCACCAAGTCGAGCGGTCGGATTTGCACCGGGTACCGGGCAACCCGTGGATCATCTCGACACTCTGGTACGCGCAGTGGTTGATCGCACGCGCCCACACCGAAGAAGAACTTGCCGAGGCACAGCCGCTGCTGGCCTGGGCCTGTCGTCGGGCGATGCCCTCTGGTGTTCTTGCCGAACAGTTCGATCCCTATTCGGGCGACCATCTTTCGGTGAGCCCGCTCACCTGGTCACACGCTGCATTCATGACCACGGTCTCGAAATATTTGCAGCGCCACACGCAGATCACTGGAATTGCGCACGGCGTGCAGGCTCGCGCATGACGCCGGCGCGCGCGAGCCGTGGGCGGGCGCGAGTCGTTGCAGTCATCGGCATTCTCGCCGTGATCGCCCTCACAGCGATCCGACATTCGCCGCCATCGATTGATAGTTCGTCGGTTGCAGAGCGCCCGGCATCTGGGGAGTTTGATGGATCACGCGCGGTGGATTCGCTGCGCGCCTTTGTGGCCGATGGCACTCCGCGCCCCGTCGGCTCGCCTGGACACACCGCGGCACGCGAGCGACTTCGTGCCCTGATCACGAGGCTTGGATGCGAAGTCGAAGAGCAACCTTTCATGGCTCGCGGCTGGAATCGCACCGCGGTGCCGATGATGAACTTGCTGGTGCGAGTGCCAGGAACTTCAGCCGATTCTGCCCTGCCCTGCGTTCTCTTGAGTGCCCACTACGACTCGGTGGCGGCAGGACCGGGCGCTGGCGACAATGCTGGTGGTGTTGCCTGCGCGCTCGAGATCATTCGCGCGCTGCACGCATCACCACCCGAGCGCACGGTGCTCGTCCTCTTTCCCGATGGCGAAGAGGTCGGACTCTACGGCGCGCGCGTATTCGCCAGTGATCATGCGAGCTGGAAGGAAGTCGGCGCGGTCGTCAATCTCGATGCGCGCGGTAGTGATGGTCCGGTCTACATCTTTGAAGTTGGCGCAGATCAAGCCGCGCACGCCGGCTTGCTTTGCGAACTCAGCCTGCCCGCGCGCACAACAAGTTTGGCTGCCGAGGCATACCGCAGAATGCCAAATGGGACGGACTTCACCGTGTACCTCCGCGGCGCTCGTCCTGGATTCAACCTGGCCTTTATCGGTTCACCACGCAACTATCACGCTGCGAGCGACACGATTGAGAATCTCTCAACTGGAACCCTGAACCAGATGGGATCATCCGCGCTGGCACTTGTCCGCGCGCTCGCCAGTGGTGCGGCGCCCATGTTGACGGCGAGCGAACTCGGGGATGGCGCATCGAAGACATCCGCGCCAGTGATCCACCCAACCGTGTGGTTCGATGTTTTCGGATTCTTGGTCGTTGCCTGGCCCGCTTGGTGCAACACGCTCGCGCTGGGGGTATGCGCGTTTGCACTCCTGTGGTCCCTTCGATCGATGCGCCGCGACTCGCGGGCGACACTCATCGGATCGTGCCTCGGCGCTGTCGATGTGGTGATGGGGATCACCCTGGCGATCTCACTCGGAACGCTCACAACCGGCCTGCTCATCCGATCGCACCTCGTCGAATTGCCCTGGCCAATCGCCAGCATCTGGTGGGGAAACGTGCTGCTCCTCGCCCTGGGCGCCGCCGCGGCACTCATCCCCTCGCGTCTTGTCGCACGCCACCGCGTCACGCGGCGCACCACCTCGTGCGCGGGCTGGGATGCGTGGTTCGGTGGATGGTTCACTCTCGGCGCGCTGGCGATCCTCATCGCAGCAGCCGCACCTGGAGCGGCTCACCCATTTCTCATCCCAGTTGTTGCGGCAAGCATCCTGACATTCGTCGCCTGGAAATTTCGATGGACTTCGCCCGATTGGTGCGCCGTGGGCGCTGGCCTGGTGGCAGTTTCGGTGTGGGCTCCGCTCGAACAGACATTCGCGGATGCATTTGGCTTGTCTCTGGGGGGATTCACAGCGCTGCGCGGCGCGCTACTCGTGCTCGCGCTGCGACCGCTTGGCGATCCCATCGGTCATCAACGCCACGAGCCAGTTGCGGTCGCTTAGCTGCTGCCTTCGCGCATGCGGTCCACCCCGGCTGGAAATGGATAGCGCGCAAAGACGCCCGTGCGCGGCGCATCCCACGCGCTCACCGGTGGATAGAAGTCGCCCCGATATCCCGCTTCGTGCATGGCTTTGAGCACCGCTTCGATGCTCGGCTCATTCCCCTGATGATCGCGCAAGCGATTGCTCTTGGCTCCCAAGAAAGAAATGGTCGCCACCGGAGATCGATCGGCGCGCCCACTCAACATCTGGGTCACGGTGCGAAAGCCGCGGTAAATGTCCTCGAGATTGAAGTGATCGCGACCATGCGGGCGCAGGAGCGCTAGCACCAGGATTCGATCGAGATCAAACTTCAGGATGTAGGGTTCGCGATCCTCTTGCGCATGGATATTGACCGCTGTGCGAAACACCTTCGCGTAACTCGTCGCAGAGGCGAGTGTCCACTGGCTGGTCGGAACAAGTTTGAGAATCTCACTCAGGATTCCGTGGGTGTTGTCGGTGTCATTGACCCCGAGCACCAGCGTGCGGTAATGCCCTTCAACCAAGTCGTCCAAGAGATGTTGCCCCCACATCAGCCGGATGCGCGAGGTTCCACTGGCGGTGCGCGGATCACCGTGGGGGAGCAGCGTCACCTTGGGACCACCCTGCGGAACCTCAACCAGCCGGTCGCCATCACCTTCATAAATGCGCGGTGCGGCGAGAATGGGAGCCGTGGTCTTTGGGGTCGTTGTCATGTCGTGATCATCCTGGTGGAGCGAAGAGAGGATCGAATTGTCCGCCGCGCCACGCTGGCAAACGGAAGACCCATCCTTGCCACATGGGAGCGTACTTGTCGAGTGCCTCGTTGGGAACAGCGGAACATTCACCCAGCGACAACTTCACCCAGACCCCATCCGATTCCTTCCAGACTCGGGCATCAACCGCGTGGTCTGCGTCGAGATGAAAGATTGCTGCAATCTGGTTGGGATGCAGCGCGTCCTCTGCGCTTGCCGCGCGCACATCCTCGGGTTGGAATCCAGAAAGCAGGTATGGAATCGTCGCCTTGATCGCATCGCGTCTGGGATCCGGCTCAGTTGAAGTGGGCGGAAGAAAACTCCACTGCGAATCTTTCTGGGTGAGCGTGGCGCCATCGACATCGATTTGCTGGATCGCACTGCTTGGAATCTCGCTCACTGGGCCCGCGAGCCACGCCGCGATGTCCGCGGAGACGCGCAGTGAACCCCGGCAGCGATAGGCCTGATTCTCGCTGCTTTTGCGCAGATACACACCGGTCGGCGATTGCACCGCGCGCCCGAGAATCACATCAAGGACCGGCTCCTTGGATCCCTCCGCAAAGAGGCGAATGCGCTGCGCCTCCTTCTTGATGTCGGGCCAAGCCACCCCGAGTTCGTGGTGGCGCTCGGGCTTCGAAGTCATCTGCTGATCTGCATCGAGCGCGATGAGTCCGCGCACCAGTTCCTGAACGCTTTCCGCTTTCGCGCCATACCCGTTGCGCGATGGGATCGTCCAACCATTGTTGCCCCTCTCGAGGCGCAGCGTGGAATCACCCGATTGCACTTCGATCGCGTCGATCTTTGGGGCGAATGCAGTCAGTGCTTCGAGGTACTCATCGATGGCGTATGCGGGTGCGGGCACCGTGACCTTGGTCGCAACGATGATGGCGACTGCGAGCAGCGCAATCACAAACACGGCGAGTCCGCAGATGAGATTGCGGTTGTTCAAGCCACCGCCTTTCGCTGCCACACGCGGCGGCGAAGACCAAATCCCAGAGCGGCCACCGCCACGACCAGCGGCCACACAATGACATTCAAGAGCATCAGTCGATGACCAAGCGCTTCGACTTCCTCCCGCAGACTGAATTGAACCTGTCGAAGTTCCTTGCGGGCATCTGCGGCTTCGACCTGCAGCGCCTCGAGCTGCGTCTGTTGCTCGGCGGTGAGGATCAACAACTGGTCTGGGGTCTTCTGCTTCTGCAGGTCATTGATCCGCTTCTGCGAATCCTGAATCCGGGCTTGCAATGCCTGCTCCCGAGCGCGGTAGCGATCCTCTGCGGCGCGCTGCAGATCGCGCACCACATCAAATGGCCGTTGGCTTCCGGAACGCGATCGCAGCGAGAGCAGCGCGTTGCTGCCGCAGAGCTGCTCGACAGAATTCGCCAAGAGCGCGGCGTTGTCTGCGAAGGGACGCCATCCCAAACTCAGAGATCCGAGCCGTTCCTCCTGCGTCCAGGCTTCATTGCGCAGCAGATCGGCATCTGCCACGACGACGATGGTTGTTGGCTTTGGTGTTGCCGCAGGCGGCGGGCTCGCTTCGCCGGCCGCAGCGACAGTTGGATAGGCACTCGCGATCGTTCCGGTGAACCGCGCCGCGATGGTCTTTCGTCGATTGTCAGACTTGAATTCCCGCAGTAATGCTTCAGGATCGGCGAACACGCCCAACTTCGATCCTTCGATCAGCATCGAGTCGGACGAACTCTCGATCAACGGAGTCATCGCGAGTGTCGAACCAACCGTCGCCGCCACTTCACCCGCCGAGAGCATCACGATGTTCTGCAGCGGCGCGAATGCTGGATCATTCTTGAGGATCGCGTCCTTGGTCAAGAGCAACCAGGCGACATAGTCGACTGTCGCAAGTCCCCCCGACGATCGAGCTCGCACGCGCTGCGCGTAGGTGCGGTCGGCAACAACCTGGCCACCCTTGAAGTCGATCCCCCACTGAGCGAGCAGCGGCCCGAGATCGCTCGAACTGCCGCCGGCACCGATTCCCATCGCCCCCGATGGCTGGGCATCCGATTCGCAGTACGGATCGAGAAACAAGAGCATCTTGCCGCCACCGACGGCATATCGATCGATGTCGCGCAGCAGTTTTTCTGAAACGGACTTCGGATGGGCAATCACCAGGGCGTCGAAGGATTCCGGCAATTTCTCGGCATCTTGCGCCACAACTTCGACATCAAAGAGTGTGCGCAACTGCGCCAAGACTTGCCAAGGCGGCGCCATCTGCTGCGCCTGTGGATTGAAACTCGAATCCATCGGCAGACTGGTGATCAGCGCGACGCGCGCCCGCGTTGCCCGCGACACACTCACAATCGCGCGCGAGATGTCGTACTCCAAGTAGGCCTCATCTGCAGGATTGAGATAAGGGATCGCCTCGCGACGATCGGTCGGTCCCGTCACCAGAACTCCAAGCACGAGTTTTCGACCGGCGCCGTCGGCAGTGATCGGCGCCATCCCTGCCGCGTTGGCGGCGTCTTCGGCCTCTGAATAGGGCAGCGGATCGATGAAGCGAACAACCACCCTTCCACCAGAGACGCGGCCGAGCTCACCGAGAAACTCCTCAATCCGCATGGCATGATTTCGAAGGAGTGGGATGTCCTTGGCCGCATCGGCCGAATAGAAGAACTCGACGCGCACCGGCTCATCCAGCGCCTGCAGCATCGCGCGCGTTCCCGGTGAAAGTGTGTAGATCGAGCCCTCTGTGAAGTCCACCCGCAGCGGGATGTTGACCGCCGCCGTGATCGCGTTGAGCGCCAACCAACCGATCAGGAGCAGCGAAATGCCGAAGATCGCGGTCATTTGTTTGCTGAATCGCTTCATTTCAGGCGCCCTTTCTCCAGTCGATCATGAGGTTGGTAGCGAGCAGCAACCCATAGATCGCAGAGGCGAAGTACACCACATCGCGAAACTCGACCACGCCGCGCATCAGGCTCGTGAAGTGTGTCATCACACTCACTCCCGCGATCGCATCGACCGCGCCCTGCGGCAACCATCCTCGGAAGAAGTCGAGCACCAACGGAAAGCCGGTGAGCAGCGCAAGGAAGCAGAGCACGACCGTCACCACGAAGGCGATCACCTGATTCTTGGTCGCCGCCGAAACGCATCCGCCGATGCCGAGGAAAATTCCAGAGACCATTGCCGATGCGATGTATCCGGCCACAATCGCCCCCTGATCCGGATCACCCAACCACGCGACCGTCAACCAGAGTGGCAAAGTGAGCGCGAGTGCCACCAGCGAAAACAACCACGCCGCGAGAAACTTCCCGACGACCGCATGGCTCAACGGAATCGGCAGCGTTGTGAGTATCTCGATTGTTCCAAGTCGGCGCTCCTCGGCCCACAAGCGCATCGAGAGCGCCGGCGCAAGAAAGAGAAAGAGCCAGGGAACAAACTGGAAGAAGGATCGCAGATCTGCTTGACCCCGTTCAAAGAGTCCGCCCATTGAAAAGGTAAAAATCCCCGCCAGAAAAAGGAAGACCACGAGAAACACGGCAGCGAGCGGCGTGGCGAAATAGCCCGTGAATTCCCTTCGAAAAATGGTGCCCCAGGGACTCATAACGGCACCTCGCTCGCGGCGGCAGTCATGGCGCGAAAGGCATAATCCATGCGATTGCGGGTCACATGGTCGGGAGCCTTGCGCTCGAAGTCCGCCGGTGTTCCGTCGAAGACCACCCGCCCCGCCGCAATGACGATCGCCCGCGTGCAGACTGCTTCGACCTCTTCAAGAATGTGCGTCGAGAGAACGATGGCCTTGGTGGATCCCATGGCGCGGATGAGCTCTCGCACTTCGTGCTTCTGGTTTGGATCGAGACCATCCGTTGGCTCATCCATGATGAGGATCGGAGGATCGTGAAGGATCGCCTGCGCAATTCCAACGCGGCGCTTGAATCCCTTTGAGAGCGTGTCGATCACTTGGTCGACCACGCCGCGCAAATGAATGCGGGCCACCACGGCATCGAGTCGCTCTGCGATACGGCGAGCAGGAATCCCCCGGGCGCGGGCGATGAAGGTGAGGTATTCACGAACCGTCATGTCTGGGTATGCGGGCGCGCCCTCGGGCAAGTAGCCGAAACTCTGCCGCGCTCGGATTGGATCCTCGTGCAGGAGCAATCCGTTCAGTGCGATATCTCCCGCTGTTGGGTCGAGGAATCCCGTCAACATCCGCATCGTGGTGGTCTTGCCAGCACCGTTTGGTCCGAGGAACCCGACCACCTCGCCGGCGTTGACGCGAAGGCTGACTCCGCGCACGGCTTGAGTTTCCCCGAAGGACTTCACCAAGTTTCGTGCGTTGATCAGTTCTCCCATAGTCTTGATTGCCGTTGGGGATAATAATTTCTGGCCCGATTCGTGGCCCTCGGTCGAGTGGAAATTCGCCGTTTTTTGGTGAATATCGAAGCATCTCGCGGTTTGACCCGCGCCTGCCTGCCATAGGAGCCTCGAAAACTGGGGGATGTGTGGCGAAAGCTCTGCGAATCGGTCGATAACAGCAGCGGGTGCCCTGCATTGTGCAGTGTTCCCGCGATCAGAATCCTAAGGAGTCATCAAATGCAGGCATTCACATGGATCAAAGGTTGGGCTCGTGAGCTGATGGACATCATGCTTCTTTTCATCGGACTTGGCGTTCTTGTTCAGATCATCTTCGGCTCGAACAATGTTGGATTCTTCGCTGGGATCACCAGCAACCTCATGGGTTTCGTAAATCAGATCGGGAGCGGCGGATTTGTCGGACTCATCGCGCTCCTCGTGATCATCGGTGTGTTCACCAAGCGCAACGCGACCACCTAATTCTGCCTTGGGATACTGGATCAACGAAAGGGTCGAAGCGACTGGCTTCGGCCCTTTTTCATTTGTGAATGAACATGGTCGCGAGTCCCAAGAAGATTCCCATGCTCGCCACATCGGTGGCGGTCGTCAAGAAAATGCTTGACGCGGTGGCCGGATCAGCACCGAGTTTCTTCAGGGTGAGCGGGATGAACGCCCCCGAGAGACCGCTGATCATGCAGCTGCAGATCATGGCCGCAAATGTGATCGTTGCCAATAGAAAGGCGCGATCCGCCGCCCAAATGTGAGTTGGGTCCTCGGGCATCGGCTGCATCCGCGCGAAGATGTACATGCCGATTCCTGCGGTGATCCCAACCAGCGCACCATTCGCCAGACCGAGAAGCGCTTCCTTGATGACCAAGGTGCGTTCACGACCTCTCTTCAGTTCGCCCAGGGTCATTCCGCGCAGAGCAACGGCGAGCGCCTGGCAGCCGGTGTTCCCAGATTGCCCCGCGAGCACCGGTAGAAACACAGCAAGAATCACCAGCGAATCGAGCGTTCCTTGGAAGAACGCCACCACCCCCGCTGCGATGAAAGCGGTCAAGAGATTCAGTTGCAGCCAGGGATGGCGGTAGACCAGACTCTTGAGCCAGGGGGTGGCGAGTCGCTCCTCCTTCGAAACACCGACCATCGCTCCTGTTTGCGCGCTGATTTCGATCGCTTGAGCCTCAAACATCTTCTGCCCGCGGATGAGCCCGACGAGCTTTCCGCTGGTGTCACAGACTGGATAGATCGGATAGTGGCGCGTCACCACTTCGCGCATGGCATCAACGAGGCTGGTCTCTGGCCGCAGCGAGAAGGGATTCTTGATCATCACCTGATCCAGACGGGTGGACCGATCACCGAGCAGAAGATCGCGCGTCGTCAGCACACCGAGGAGTCTTCCTTGATCGTCACAGACCCAGCCGTAGGTCACAAAGACTGTCTTGACCAGTTCGCGCAGTTGCTCGGTCGCCTCTGCGATCGTCTGCGATGGTGCGAACAGCCCATGAACTGGTTCCATCATCGCGCCGATAGAGATTGCTGAATCATCCGCGGCGGCTGCCGGGGTGGTCGTGGAAGATGAATTCGTGTTCATGAGTCGTTGGTCTCCCAGAGTGTGGACTCAGCGATAGTATGAGATTCGCAAGGAGATTGACCCATGACAGGATTTTCCGATCGAGAAGATGCCCTCGAGAACAAGTTCGCGTTCGATGAAGAGAAGCGATTTCGCGCCGAGGCGCGGCGCAATAAGTTGCTCGCCCAGTGGGTTGGCGAACGCTGCAAGATGACCGCTGATGAAGTGACGAAGTACGCAGCCGAACTGATCCAAGCAGATCTGAAGACTCCGGGTGATGCGGATGTGCTTCGCAAGGTTGTCGCCGATCTGAAGTCGCGCGGAATCACGGTCACCGACGCAGAGGTGCGTACCGAAATGTCGCGCTGCTATCAAGCGGCTGCGAAGCAGACCGCAAGCGAAGGCTGATTCCTGCGGTCTGGGATCAGGGCGATCCCGCACCCCAATTCGAGAGCAGTGTCGCGAGATCGGCGCCATCGACCACGCCATTGCCATCGATGTCTGCGTCACCCGAGCTTCCCCAGCCACTCAAGAGTGTCGTGAGATCAAGTCCGTCGACGAAGCCATCGCCATTGATGTCGCCTGCCAAGGCGCGCGGTGCGAATGAAACGCGGTAGTGAAGCCCGAAGAAACTCGGCACATAAGGCGGATCGTCGGGGTCTGGCGGCGGCGCATTTGGGTCGGCGACATCACAGGGAAACGCGCTGCGAAAGGGACGATCCGCGTTCGCCGCGGAGATGACAATCCATTCCTGATTCGGGTCCTGGCTGGGCGGTTCGATGGCCAACGATCCGCTGCTGCAGGCATCGAGTTCGAGCATGGCGCGCAGTTGGAGCGGGCCATCACAGGGACCGCGCACCACCAGTGCCGTCATCGGAAACTCGGTCTCGATCGTCGCTGTCGCACCGCCGCAGGCGAGCGAGCCTGTCGAGAACCAGTCAGTGTCGCGGGTCGATTCGGTTGAGATGGTCGACTCGAAGACCTGACCGCAGAGGGCGGCGGTCGATCCACTTCCAACCTTGTTGCATCCCTCGTCGAGGCGTTGATAGCAAATCTCGTCGAGCACGATCGCACTGGAATCGTGCCCGATCGAACAGGGCTCGGCGCCGCAAAGTGTGGTTGCCTCGCGCGCGCAGACCGAATCCCAAATCCCATAGCAGCAGAAGGGATCGAACTCGCAGAGGAATCCACAACATGCTTCGTCTTGGCAACCAGGCCCGGCGTGAAACGCATCGCATGCGCCTGCGCTGGGGCAATTGAAGTCATCGCAGAGTTGGTCTTCGGCGTCGACGCAGGCCTGATCCCACGCAATCTCGCAGCAGAGCGGATTGAATTTGCAGACAGCTTCGCAGCAAAGGGTTCGCACGCACCCCGGAGTGTCGTGTGGCTCTTCACAGAGTCCAGCTCCTGCACCGCAGAAAGCTGGGATCGCTCCCGCGAGTGACCCCTCCTCGTCCTGCCAACTTGCGAGCCACTGGGTCGCAGCTGCTGCGCTACGGAAACTCGGAAGTGTTCCAGAAGGCGGGGCATCCCCATCGCCGGCAACGCCGCCCGCAGTGTTGCGATAGATCATCACGGTGTGCATGGCGATGTCAACTGCCACGACATCACGGTCGCCGTCATTGTCGATGTCGATGATCGTCATGTCGCGCAGAAAACTGCCGCCGAGTCTTGTAGAGAGTTGCACGAAGGAGCCGCTAGCGTTCCCATCGACCTCAGCGATCGTCAATCTCCCGGGCAGAGCCGAGCCCATCAACACATCATCATCGCCGTCGCCATCCATGTCGCCGGTGTTGACGGTCCATGAATATCCCTCGGCACCGCCGGCGCGCACGAGCTTCTCGGCAAACTTGCCCGTGCCGTCATTGACCCAAACAACCGTCACATTCGGGGAGTTCAACAACAAGCCGTTGGAGAGGAGATCGATGTCTCCATCGCGATCGATGTCGCTCGCTGCGATGTTGGCAATCGCCACGGACTCCTCGCCGACCGTGGGCACACGAAAGGACTGACCTTGCGCAAAGTGACCGCTCCCGTCGTTGCGCAACATCGCCACCGCGCCACCACCGATAGACGCCGTGGCGAGGTCAAGATCGCCATCGCCGTCAAAGTCGGCGGCCAGAATGCTGAATGGAAAAGCGATCGCGGTTGCCCAGGGTTGTGCTGCCACGAATTGCGATTGGTGAAAATTGCCAGCCGCGTCGCCCAGCCAAATCTCGACCGATCCCGAGGTGTAATTCACCAGCGCGACATCGAGCGCGCCATCTGCGTTCAAGTCGCGCACGATCATTCCCGCTGGATTGCGCTCCGCCAGGGTCATCGTCGGCGCGGCGAACTGACCGCCGCCGAGTCCGCGCAGCAATGCGATCCGCCCGTGATTCGAGCGCACAGCACCGAGCAAGTCCGGTGTGCCATCGCCATCAATGTCGCGAACTTCGACCCAGTCGGTAGGAGCGCCAACTTCGATGATCTCTGGCGGCGCGAAGAGCCCCCCGCCGATCCCGCGCAGGAATGCCATTCTTCCGGTGACATCGCGGCAACTCACGACGATGTCCACGACGCCATTGCCATCGACATCTGCGACCGCCGCGTGGGTCGGGTTGAGGAGCGGGTTCAGCGGAATCGTTGTCGGTCCGATGAGCGTGATCGCCGCGGAAGCGGCCGAAGCGATCAATCCAGTTCCGATTGAAAGGATGATCGACGCAACGCGCACCCCTGAAGAATAGCCCCG
>SIAB01000029.1 GCA_009692015.1 Phycisphaerales bacterium | reverse complement strand
CGCCCCCCACTCACCCCTCCAGCTGCCGCGCCGCCTTCACAAACCCGTCATAGTTCGCGCGCATCTCTCCCAGTGAATCTCCGCCAAATTTCTCGCGCATCACGCGGGCAACTTCGAATGCGACCACGCCTTCCATCACCACGCTCGCCGCAGCAATCGCGCTGATATCCGATCGCTCGTACTGACTCTGGGTCGCCTCGCGGGTGCGCAGATCGACACTTGGCATCCCGCGCAGCAGCGTCGAAATCGGTTTCATCGCGCCGCGCACCACGATCGGCATGCCATTGGTCATCCCACCCTCGAGACCGCCGGCGTTGTTCGTGGGTCTGGTGAATCCCAGGTGCGACTCGCCTCTGCTCGCATGATCGAAGACGATGGGATCATGCACCTGACTACCCGTTCTGCGGGCAACTTCCATCCCCAGACCAATCTCAACACCCTTGAATGCTTGGATTCCCATGACTGCTGCGGCGAGTCGCGCATCGAGTCGCAGATCACTGCTGGCACACGAGCCGAGTCCTGGGACTACGCCAAAGACATGAACTTCGCAGATGCCACCAACCGTGTCCTTGTCAATCTTCGCCTGATGGATCGACTTCACAATCGCCTCGGACGCCGCAGCATCTGGGCAGTAGACCTCACTCGCAGCACGGGCGGCGCGCAATTCGCCGAGCCTGGCAACGCTCACCTCGACGCCGCTGGTGGTTGCCAGCGCGCCGCGAACGAATCCAAAGCATTCGATTCCAAAGGCTCGCAGCAGACACTGCGCCACCCCACCCGCCGCGGTGCGTGCGGCAGTCTCGCGGGCGCTCGCGCGCTCGAGGGTGCCGCGGCAATCGGTGGTGAGCCACTTGATGCTGCCCGCAAGATCCGCGTGGCCCGGCCGCGGACGAAAGACCGGCGGCGTCTTCTCGGCATCATCGATCCGCGAATCTGCGTTGGCGATTTGAACTGCGATGGGTGATCCCAGAGTCATTCCCTGCCGAACGCCCGAAAGAAACAGGGCGCGATCACTCTCGATCCGTTGCCGCGCGCCGCGACCATAACCGCCCTGGCGCCGATGGAGTTCGCCGTCGATGAACGCGGTGTCGATCGCAACGCCCGATGGCATCCCTTCGATAAGCGAGATCAGCGCGGCGCCGTGTGATTCACCAGCTGTTCTGTAAGTCAGGCTTCCCATGAATGAGCGGATCCTAGTAACAGGGAGGACCCCCGGTCGGCGGTGGCGAACCGGTCCACGCCTCGAACTGTCGGCGCGCCTGGGCGAGAAACATTTCAAAGCCACCCACGCAGCGGGATCCACAGGCGGCGGCATGGGCGAGTAGCGGCGTGACGGCGGGTGCGTAGACCGCGTCAAGCACCACGGACGAGTCATCCAATCTCACCCCGCGTGGCAGCGGATTTTCGCTCGACGCTCCCCCGCCTTCCATCCCGACACTGGTGCAGTTGACAACGATGTCGAATCGCTGGCTGCCGAGCGCGGAGAGTTCCATCGCGCGAACATCGAGCGCTGGAGAATCGCCCGCGGCGCGCGCCAACTGCTCGGCAACTTGCTCGGCTCGATTCATGGTGCGATTGGCGATCACCACGCTTGCTCCCGCACTGGCGATCCCAAACGCTGCGGCCCGTGCCGCCCCACCTGCCCCGAGCACCAGGGCCCTCTTGCCGCGCATCGCTGCGCCGGCCAGTGCGTCGATCACCGCATCGACATCTGTGTTGATCGCAAAGAGAAGCCCATCGGCGCCCCGACCAATCGTGTTCGCCGCGCCGATTCGCTTGGCGCGCGGGTCGACGACTCCGCCAGCCTCTTCGACAAACCGGATGGCGTGTTGTTTGTGACCAACCGTCACAGCTGCGCCAAAGAAGTCGAGGACCGGCGACTCAAACATCTCCGCCATCGTTGCCTTGAAGGACTCCCACACCGGCGCGACGGCCATCGCGAACATTCGCGCGTCGACATTGGCGGCGCGAAACCAGGCGTTGTGAATCGCTGGCGAACGCGAGTGGGCGATTGGAAACCCGACAACACCATAGACCTTTGTGCGCGGGGTGATGGCGCGAAAGTTCCAGTCCGCGATGAGTTCGTGGGTGGTCGGCTGACCGGGAGCCGTCCCATGCTCATCGATTCGGGCATAGGTGAGGAATCCACCGAACTTTGGCGCGAGCACACGACTCATCAGACCATGCTCGCCCATGCACAGCGCGATCGTCGGCTTGGCGCGCATCCGTAGGAGTTCGAATGCCTCGAGATTGTCGCGCACGGTGCGCGCGGTCCAGACAACTTTGCTGATGGCACTGCCCGGATCGGCCCACATTTCTGCGACCCGCGCCGAGAGACCAGGTGCGCGCCCGCTGTAGTCGTGAAATGAAAGAATGATCCGCGGCTGATCGACCGCGTGCGCCGACTTGCCCTGCGTCGACTTCGCGTGCGCGATGCGATTGATCGCCTCGCGAATCGAACTGCGCGTGTGATAGGTCGACAACTCGACATCGATGTATGCGGGCGCGGGGATGACCTCGCTCGCTGCGATCCACATCGCAATGCGCTCTTCGTCGCTTCCCGAAAACGCGCCACCCTCACGCTCGTCGCGCACGGTCACGATGCAGGGCATGGGCGAGTCGCGCACCAGTGTGGCGATTGCGGTTGGTCCATCGGGGTCTTCGGCGAGTGAGTCCACCCGCCACTCCACGAGATCGGCTCCCTGCGCCTTAGCCGCACGCGCACTTTCGATGGCGCGCGAAATCGCAGCGGCGGCTGGCACGGGAATTGCGACTGCGATCAGCGTCACTTCCGCAGCGTACGCCACATCGCGCGGCGGACGTTGCGCGAGGGTCGTTGCGGCACGGCCGCACCGCTACGATCGCACGATGGAAAGTGACAGCGCAATCGAGAGCGAGGCATACGCGTGGATGCGGGGTCATCTGGCGGGATTCATCCGCTTTGATGGCGAGCGCGTGGCCATCAAGATCGCGCCACTGGCCGACGGTCGTTTCGTCGCTCCGGTCATGGTGGCGATGCTCATCGCGGCTGACACGGTGATCGAGCTTCCCGATGATGGCGAGAATGATCTGCACCTGATGATGTCGCTCGAGAAGTTTGATGAACGCGCCGATGCCGATGGTTGTGCGGATCGCTGGCGCACCTATCACGGCGATCCCGCCGATGTGAATTGGGCTTGGATCACCGTCGACGCCGCCAAGTTTCGGGGATACTTCATTGATGGCGAAGTGTTCTGCGCGCCCAATGCGCTTGCGACCGGCGAGGCTGGTGTTTGCCGGGCGATCAACGCAACGCAGCGCGACCTCGTGCGCGCCGCGATCCACGCCCAGTTTCGCACCGACGCGACCGATCCACTGGTTGTTGGAGTCGACCCACTTGGCTTCGATGTTCGCCGACAGTTCGGCGTGCTGCGTCTCAGGGCACCGCGTGGCATAGCGATCTGCGACGAGGGCTCGGCGCTGAACGCACTCAAAGCCCTCGCCAACGACCCCGAGCAAGCCGCGCGAACTGCACCGAAAGTTCTCTAGACTCATTCGACTCATTCGACCGACACCGCACTGGAGATTCACGATGGGCCAACACGACGGTAAACAGAAATTCCCAGGCAGTCTGAACAGCGCGATGATCGATGGACCCGCCGGCGCCGCGGCGCAGGAATACGCCAACAATTTTGGCGCGCCGGGCTATGACGATGTCGCGCACATCTACATCACCCAGCAGTACGCCGGTTACTCGGCCGAGAATCAGGAGTCGTGGCGCACGCTCTACGACCGGCAGATGTCCTATCTCGAAGCACACGCATCCGAGGTCTATCTCACGGGCGCGCGATCGATCCGCTTGGTGCGCGACCACATTCCGCATCTCGACGGCAGCGAGTCCATCAACATCTACCTGAAGAAACTGACGGGATGGCAGAGTCGCGGCGTGCCTGGATACCTGCCCGCCAAGGCTTTCTTTGCCTGCCTGGCGCGCCGTGAGTTTCCAACCACGGTTGTCATCCGACCCAAGGAGTCGCTTGATTACCTGCCAGAACCGGATGTCTTTCACGACATCTTCGGTCATGTTCCCCTGCATGCCGATCCAACATTCGCAGACTTCTTGCAGACCTACGGCCGCGCCGCCGCGACCACCGAAGATCCCGCGCACATTGAACGGCTGGCGCGACTCTTCTGGTTCACGGTCGAATTCGGTCTCATTCGCGAGGGCGGTGAGGTGAAACTCTATGGATCTGGACTCCTCTCAAGCCCCGGCGAGAGTCGCCACGCGCTCGAAAGTTCCGAGGTCGACCGCCGCCCCTTCGATCTCGAGACGGTCTGCTCCACGCCATTCGAAATCGACCACTACCAACCGATCTTGTTCGTGCTCGAGAGCTTTGACCAACTGCGCGAAGCGATGAACTCCTATGCCCAGCGCATTTTGAGCGGCCACGGCGCGGTCGCGGCGAAGGGATGATCCAACGATGAAGGCTCCTGCAATCGCCGCAACTGAGTTTGCTTCACGAAGAGCTCAGGTCCTGCGCGCCCTGGCGCGGGATGGCAATGCACTGGGAGTCGTGCTTGCGGGTGATGCGGACGCCTCGTTGTCGCACGCCTGGCGCCCGAATCCCAACTTCGAATACCTCACGGGCATCACCGATGAGCCCGCAGCGATCCTGCTCCTCGACCCAGGTCATCCCGTCAAGGCGCGGCGCGTGCAGCTCTATCTGCGCCCGCTCAATCCTGAACTCGAACGATGGGATGGATTCCGCGACGAAGTTGGATCGCCGCTCAAGTCGCGCTATGGAATCAGCACCATCATGCGCACCACCGCGTTTTCACGCGCGCTCCTGGAGAGTGCCAGGCGAGCCAAGCGCTTGGCATGCCTGCATTCGCTCGCCGCCCACAATGCGCCGATCTCTCCAGATCTGGCGATCTTCAAAGAGAGCGCGGCGCGCATTCCTGGTGCGACAATCAGCGACCTCACCAAGACTCTGCCCGCCATGCGCGCGGTCAAGAGCACGGCAGAAGTTGCCTGTATGCAGCGCGCTGCGGACATCACGGCCCTGGGATTCGCCGCTGCGGTTGCCGCGGCCAAGCCGGGCAACAGCGAGTTCGCCGTCCAAGAAGCGGTCGAGCACGCCTACAAATCGGCGGGCTCGCGCGAGACTGCCTACCGCACCATCGCTGGCACGGGATTCAACGCGACCGTGCTGCACTACCACGCCAATTCCAAGCCGATTCAAGCGGGAGATTTGCTGGTGCTCGACTCGGGTGCGAGCTTCGCTGGATACGCCGCCGATGTCACCAGAACCTTTGCCGTCTCGGGTCGATTTACCGCGCGGCAGAAACTGGTTTATGACACCGTGCTCAAGGCACAACTTGCTGCGATCCGCGCCTGCAAGCCCGGCGCGAAGATGAGCGCGGTCGACGCCGCTGCGCGAAAGGTGATCACCGCCGCAGGATTTGCAGACGCCTTCATCCACGGCATCGGTCATCACCTGGGACTCGAAGTGCACGATGCGGATCCTCAAACCGCACTCGAACCCGGCATGGTCATCACGATCGAGCCGGGCATCTATATCCCAAGCGAATCGCTCGGCGTGCGAATCGAAGATGACATCTTGATTACTCGCGGTGCGCCACGGGTGCTGACTGCCGCGATCCCCAAGTAGCTAGGTAATCACAAGGGGTAATCACAAGGGGCAATCACAAGGCGTAATCAGAGGGCCGGCGGTGACATCCAGTGAAAGATCAGCAGCGCTGCCGAGTAGATGACCGGCAGCACTGAGACGATCAGCGCGAACCATATGAGTCGTATTGCTGTGCGTGGTTTGTCCCGGGCGATCCACTCGCAGGCCACGATCACAAACACGATGAGGCTGAACTTGAAAGCGATGGATCCCCAGAGCCCCCAGGCATCGATCACTTCCTTGGCGACTGGATTCACCTCGCGCCCGCCGCGTCGCTCCAAGATGAACCAGGTGAACATGACATCCATGCCGCCGAGGAAGACCAGCCACACATATTGCTCTTGAAAGCGAAGCGGTGGGACTCCGAGAAAGTCTGGCCGCGGACTCGGCTTAAGCGGCGGTCGCGAATCGACCTTCGCCTGGCTCGGTCGCGCTGCCCCTGAGCTGTCATCTCCCGCAGTCATCGCGCGAATGATACGAGTTGCGGCTCAGATCACTGAATCGTGGGTCGGCAGATTGTGCGCGGGAGCGGTGTTCAACTGCACCACACGGGTCGCCTGCTTCGACTGCATCGCCTGCGCCGTTTCAGAATCAACAGCGTCGCTGTGGCAGGATGACTTGCCACCGACGCTGCCTGCCGCCGCCTTGGTCTTCGTAGCGAGACGATGAATCTCTGCCGGGGTGAGCACGCCGCGCTTGGCAAGGATTTCCTGCTGCTCAACGCTGAGCGCATCGCTGCGCATTGGCTTTCCCCGCTGATACTCCTCTTCCTTGCCGCTGGCGAATTCTTGAATCTCCTTGCTGATGCGCACGCTGCACCAATCGTGCCCGCACATCGCGCAGAAGTCGGTGTCGACATCGAGATCTTCATCGTGATAGGCGCGCGCCGTGTCGGGATCGAACGACAGTTCGAAATGCTTCTCCCAGTTCAGCGCGGCGCGTGCCTTGGTGAGTTCATCGTCGCGGTCGCGCGCGCTGGGGATTCCAAGGGCGATGTCCGCGGCGTGGGCGGCGATCTTGTAGGCAATACACCCCTGCTTCACATCGTCCTTCTTCGGCAGACCCAAGTGCTCCTTCGGCGTCACATAACAGAGCATGCTTGCGCCGTGGTAACCCGCAGCCGTCGCGCCGATGCAACTGGTGATGTGGTCGTAACCCGGAAACATGTCGGTCACCAGCGGACCGAGCACATAGAAGGGGGCGCCATGGCAGATGGTGCGCTGCAACTTCATGTTGTATTCAATCTGATCGAAGGGCACATGACCCGGTCCCTCGACCATCACCTGCACACCCTGGCGCCAGGCGCGCTCGGTGAGCTCGCCGAGGGTGGTGAGTTCGGCAAGTTGCGCCGCGTCGGTGGCATCGGCCAGACCGCCGGGTCGCAGTCCATCGCCAATCGAAAAGGTCACATCGTATTGGCGCATCACGGCGCAGATGCGCTCCCAACCCGTGTACATCAGATTCTGCTTGTTGTGAACGAGCATCCACTTGGCAAGCAAACTTCCGCCGCGACTCACAATGCCGATGAGGCGCTTGCGAACCAGTGGAAGATGTTCCTTGAGCACCCCGGCGTGAATCGTGAAGTAGTCGACGCCTTGCTTGGCTTGATGCACCAGCGTCTCGAGCACGATCGACTCATCGAGTTCTTCGAGCTTGCGACCGATGATCATGGAATAGATCGGCACCGTACCGATCGGCACGGTGCTGTTGCGTACGATCGCATCGCGGCAGGCGTCGAGGTCGCCGCCGGTCGAGAGGTCCATGACCGTGTCGGCACCCCAGCGCTCTGCCCAGTGCAGTTTTTCGACTTCCTCTGCGGTGCCCGAGCTCACTGGGCTCGCACCCATGTTGGCGTTGATCTTTGTTTTCGAGGCGCGGCCAATGGCCATCGGATCAAGTTTGTATTTCAAGTGCACGCGGTTGGCTGGGATGACCATACGTCCCGCGGCAATCTCGTCGCGCACCTGCAGCGCTGTGAGATGACCCTCGCGCTCTGCCACGCGAATCATCTGCGGCGTCGTGACTCCGAGGCGGGCCTGCTCGAGTTGTGTCACCGCCACGAAATCCCGCGGAGCAACCGCACGAATGAACGCGCCAAGATCACTGCGCGCGTGACCGCCACATCCCGTGGCGTGCGAGTCGGTGGATTCGAGTTTCCAATCTGCGGGAAGAAAGTCCCACGCAGTTTTTGAACTCGGGCTGGGCATCCCAGGCGTGTCGGGCGAACTGAACGCGAGGGGACCGCCCACCTGCGGCGGATTGGCGAATGAACCGGGTGAAGTGCCGACAAGAATTGCTGATTGTTCAATATTATTGATCATTTTTACGCCGCCTTGGGCGAAACCGACAAAACAACGGAGATACGGCACGGTGCCGTGAGACGCTTCCCTACGCCGGTGCAAACCGGATCAGGTTCGACGGGTCCTTCTCAGCTCGCACCAACACGAGGAGCGAGCGCCCCGAGCGACGACGGGGCAGTATAGACACACTTTCACACACCCAACGGTACGATTCGACTGTCGTGACTCCGCGGGTATGCGTCGGTCTGGCTGCTTGCGGTGGTGTGATCCTCGCGGGAGTTGGGGGTCCTGCCAAGAGTTCATCTCGCTTGCAAAGGTTCGTTCAATCCCGTGCGGGAGTTCTCCTTTGCTTCACACAATATTTGTTTCTGGAAACGCATCCTCCCCCCAAGCCGCATCTGCCACCGATCGAAAGATGATCGAGATCCTGCGCACCGAGGGTCGCGCAGTTGGTCGGACATTTGCAAACGCAATCGGACTCTCCGAAGCAACCGTGAGTCGTCGCCTCGCCGCGATTGCCGCGGCTGGGCTGGTTCAAGTGCGTGGCTACATCGATCCATTTGTTGCGGGATGCCACACGGTATCGCTCATTCGCTTTGCGACCAAGGATTCACCGGCGGTGTTCGCGACCGCGCTTGCGAAGGGGAGAGATTTTTATCGCGTCGCTGCGATTTCGAGTCAGAGCGAAGTTGTTGCACTCGCGGCGACTGCGGATTCAGCGCAGTGCCTCGAATCAATTGATGCGATGCTCGCGGAGCATCCGGGGGTATCAATTCTGAGTGCCTCGCCAGTCCTGGCGATCATCCCGCCAATCGAAGCGCGCCCGCATCGACACGCTGCAGCGCACGCCAAACATGAACCGCAGACAATCCGACAGCGGCAGATCCAGGAGCGGCTCATCCGCGCACTGCAGATCGACTTTCGGGCGACCTTCCTGGCGCTGGGGAAGTCCGCTTCGGTCTCGGCACCGGCTGTCTCACTCATGGTTCCGCAGATGATCGCCGGTGGAATCCTCCAACATGTCGTGGTTGTGGATCCGCACTTTGTGCAGCGCCCGCTCTGCGCCCACTTTCGGATCACCGTGGCCAAAGACATCGAAAAGACAGCGCGCCTGATCGGCACGACACTCAATCCGGAGTGGGTCTTCGTGTGCCTCGCGCACGAACAGATCTGTGTCGAAGCGTCGCTGGCGAATGAAACTGAGATGAGTCGCTTGCAGCAGACAATCAACGCGCTGCCTGCGGTCCTGAAGGTGACCTGCCATCCACTCTCGGTGGTCTACAAGAACAGTTTCGCGTGGAATAACGGCGACGCTGCCTGACCCTGCGGCGCGGGGGCGCGGGGCTATCCTTCGATCCCTGATGACATTCGCTGCGGACCTTTCGGATATTCAATCGGCCGCGAAGCGCATCGCTCCGTTCATTCATACGACCCCCGTTCTGCGCTGCGGCCATCTCGACTCGCTCGCAGGCCGCGCTCTACATTTCAAGTGCGAAGTATTCCAGCGCACAGGATCTTTCAAGTTTCGCGGAGCATCGAATGCAGTGTGGTCGCTCTGTGATGCCGATGCCGCGCGCGGCGTTGCCACCCATTCATCCGGGAATCATGCCCAAGCGCTGGCGTGTGCGGCGCGACTGCGTGGGATCGCCGCCCATGTGGTGATGCCCAGCGACTCTTCGCCCACCAAGCGAAGTGCGGTCGAGAGTTATGGTGGACGGGTGATCGAATGTGAGCCAAACCAGGCCTCTCGTTCATCAACCGCGGCGCGTGTCTGCGAAGAGACTGGCGCGACATTCATCGCCCCTTATGACAACCGCGCCGTGATCGCCGGCCAGGGAACGATTGCCCTGGAGCTGCTCGCCCAAGTTGCAGGTCTCGATGCGATCATCGTCCCGGTCGGTGGTGGTGGCATGATTTCGGGGATCACCCTCGCGGCGCGGGCGCTCTGCCCAGGTATCAAAATCATCGGAGTCGAACCCAGCAGCGTCGGCGACGCTGCGCAGTCGAAGTTGCTCGGCGTGCGACAGGCCGCAACCGGAGCGCTCACGATTGCCGATGGTCTGCGCACTTCGCTGGGCGATCTCACCTGGCCGGTGGTTCGCGATCTGGTTGATTCGGTGGTGACGGTTTCGGAGGACGAGATCAAGTCGGCGCTTCGGCTGGTCTACGAACGGATGAAGGTAGTGATCGAACCAAGTGCGGCAGTCGGAGTCGCTGCCGCGATCGGTCCGCTCTGCAGTCGCAGCGACTTTCGATCCGCAGGAGTGATCCTCTGTGGCGGCAACATTGATCCGCTCACACTCGCGGAACTTTTCGCCGGCGAGCGAATCGACACACCAATGCGAATGCCGTCGCGATGAAATCGCTCCGTTCCGCCACCCGTCTGGCGATCGCCGTCGCCGCACTCGGATACTTCGTTGATGTCTATGACCTGATTCTTTTCAATGTCGTGCGGTGGGAGAGTCTGGCCGATCTCGGCCTCGACAAAGACGCGGCGACGAAGACCGGCGTGTGGCTCTTGAATCTGCAGCTCATCGGCATGCTGGTTGGCGGTGTGGCCTGGGGAGTTCTGGGCGATCTGCGCGGGCGACTCTCGGTGCTCTTTGGCTCGATCATCCTCTATTCGGTGGCAAACCTGCTGAATGCGGGGGTTGGCGCGACGAGTGGTCCGTTGGCGTTCATGAGTTCGTTTGATGCGATCACGAGTTATGGAGTCTTGCGGTTCATCGCCGGTGTTGGACTCGCGGGCGAGCTCGGTGCGGGCGTCACGCTCGTGGCGGAACTCACTTCGCGCCAGGGTCGCGGCGTCGCGGTCACCATCATCGGTGCGGTTGGCGTGGTCGGCGCAGTCGCGGCGGGGTTTGTTGGCGAGCTCGCTGGATGGCGCCTGGCCTATGCGATCGGTGGCGTGATGGGACTCGCCCTGCTGGCTCTGCGCGTCGGCGTCGTGGAGAGCGGCATGTTCACTGCGCTGAAGGGATCATCGCGCGGACTCGCGCGTGGACTCCTGCCGATCATTCGCTCGCGGCAACTGTCCGTGCGACTTCTCAAGGTGGTCGTGGTTGGAATGCCAATCTGGTTCACACTCGCGGTGTTGGTCGGGCTCGCGCCAAAGATTGCCGAGGCGATGGGAGTTTCGCCCACCCCCAAGCCCGGCACACTGGTGGCCCTGTACTACGGCGGTGCGATCTTCGGCGACCTCGCCAGTGGATTCCTCTCGCAGTGGTTGAAGTCACGCCGGCGGGCCATCGGATTCTTCATGGCCGGGACCGCCGTGGGATGCGTGCTGGTGCTCACCCTCGGCGCGCAGGGTGCATATTGGTATGGAGCCGCGACCGTCGTGATGGGATTCTTCAGCGGTTACTGGATCGTGGTCATCACCACTGCGAGCGAACTCTTTGGAACCAATGTTCGCGCGACGGTCACCACGATGACGCCCAACCTCATTCGGGTGAGCGCGGTTCCAGTGACGATTCTGTTCACGGCGCTCGAGGCAACGACGGGCGATGTCTGGGCAGCGGCCATCACCGGCGGAAGTTGCTTCGTGCTTGCGGCGTTTGCGCTGAGCAGGCTTCCAGAGACTTTCGGCCGCGATCTTGATTACAACGAGAGGTGACTCTCTCGCGGTTACGGGCAAAAACCACGCTGAAAACAGCAGATTCTGCCCGTAACCGGGGTGGATCAGGGCGCTGAAGCGGGCGGTGATCGTTCGGCGATCAACTGATCGATTCGCTCGAGTTGGCGCTGGTGCTGGACTCGCTCGGGCTCGATCATGGTGAGCGCGAGGATGTGTAGGCGCGCAGCATCGAGGTCCCCTGCTTTGACGGCGCATCTGGCAGCGAGGTCGCGGATCACCGCAACATAGGGATCAATTCGCGCGGCGCGCTCTGCCGCGACCAGTGCTGCCTTGGGATCCTTCAGGATGCCCGAAAGGCGCGCAATCTCGAGCGCGAAGACTGGATCGGTGTCTTCGCGCGCATCGAGGAACATCAAGTGATCGCGCGCCGCGGCGAGTTCGCCCCTGGCAATAGATCGCGCCACGAGTCGCTTCCGTGGCCAGGGATCAAGCGGCCGGCTCGCCGAATATCGGGCCAGAAGATCCGCGGTCGTGTCATCGATTTCGTCCGCACCCGGCGCAGCGCCACCCGGCGCAGCGCGTGCCACCGCCCGGCGCGCGGCGATCTCGAGCACATCGGGGTGCGTTGGGTTCGCCGCGAGCATCTCGGCAACCGACGCATCGCTCAGCGGAGCATCGGGATCATCCGTCGATCGTTTCGCCGCGACGAGCGAGTCGATCGATGGCTCTGCGGCGAGACCCCACTGCGAAACCTGGGCAGTTGCCCAGACCTTGAAGTCGGTCATGAACTGCTCGCGGGTGATGCCCAGCACCTTGGTGAATGCCTTCGCTTCGGTTTCGCCACGGGCATACTGATCGAGCAAGTTCACGACCGCCCCCTTGCCATACGACTCGCGCATGAACTGCACCATCCAATGCCCCTGGGCATAGGCGAGAGCGCGATCCTGTTTTTGTTTGGGTCGAACGAAGGCCCACTTGATCCCATCGAGATCGAAGAGCTCACCCTTCTGCAGCGTCTCGGCCAGCAACTGATAGGTGTGCCAGTCGCGCGCCCGCCGTTCCATGTCGACCGCCGCAGCTTCCGTGAACCAATGCGGAATGCGATTGCTGGTGCGATCCAGCGTGACCGTGTGCACGAATTCATGGCGAATCGTGTCAAGCCAATCAAAGCGCCCAATCGATCGACTGGTGCCACCTTCCTTGGGTGGTTCGAGGGCAATCACCGGACCGGTACTCGCAGCCACCGTGTGAATCTGTGGCATACCGGTGATGCGCACCGCAAAGTGCTGGTGATCGGGCGCCAATTCAATGGTGGTGATCACCTTGGGCTCGTGTTGGTAGTGATCGCACACTTCGCGGTACATCACTTCGAGTTGGGCCGGCATACTCGCGGCGAGGATCTCGTCAACACCGGCGCGACAACGCACCCGAAAGTGTTCGCTGTGGAACGATTTCCATCCAGCCATTTTCTCGAGGAGCAACTTGCTGAATTCGACGCGCTTGTCATAGGGATCGAGCCGCGCCGCTTCGGTGAGTGCCGCAAGCGCCTCGGCATCCTTGCCAGCCTGCATCTGCAAGAGACCGAGCTCGTTGCGCGGGACGCTCCAGTTCGGTTCGCGCTTCGCCGCTTCACTCAACAAATCTGCGGCATCGGCATATTGCCGGGCGAGCGCAAGAAAGCGCCCAGCCTGCAACCAGGCCCGACCGCTCCCGGGCGCCAACGTATCGGCAGCTGCCAGCGACGCCCGCATCGCATCAAAGTCGTACTGCAATCCATGGGCAACTGCTTCGAGGGCAATCGCTTGGGGAAGGGACGGCAGCGCGGCGCGGATCGGGGCGAGGATCGCCAGCGCTTCATCCGCGTCGAAGCGACAACAAGCAGATTCTGCCCGCAGGAGCGCCGCGGGTGCACACAGCGCGGCAGTGTCAACCGTGTCTGCGACCAATCGAATCTGCTCGGCCGCGCGCTCGGCTCCATCGAAATCAAATCCCATCAAGGCGATCGCGCCGAGCGATTTCCACGCCTCGGCCGCGCGCGGATTCAAGGCCAGTGCCTCGCGCAGCGCATCCACGGCCCCGACGTGATCGTGCTTCTCGAGCAAGAACCGACCCTCGGCAACCCGACCACGCCAATCGAGTCGGTCCAACGCGCGCGCATCGGCGAGCGTCTTGAGTATCGCTTCGCAGGCGGCAGCGTCGGTGGCGCGCACCCTCGCAAGCACTTGCATCGCCTCGGCCACCATGACGAGGTCGGCAACAGCAATCGCCTTCCCATCCGCGAGATCGCGCACCGACTCTGCTGCCGCCATCGCAGCTTCATCGAGTTGACCGAGTCCTTCGAAACAGGTCGCGCGAAGTGATGCGGCAGTCGCCCCGGGCAGATCCGTCAGCAACTTGAGTGCATCCACGAATTGCCCTTGATTCACCAGCGCTTCTGCGGCGAGCACGACTGGCACACCCTCAGGGACGGTCGCCGTCGTCGTGACTGCATTTGGAATTCCAGCGTCAATCGCGGCGCGGGCGCGGCGCAGCGGATCTGCGAGATCTCCCTCAGTCCACACCCCGTGATGCACCCGCGCGTTGGCGCGCTCCTCTTCGCTACGCCACGCCGCAGTCACTGCTGCTTGCGCCGCTGGCGTGGACTGTACATTTTTGGGGACCGCGGATCCTTGCGTGGTTCGTGTCCAAGCGGGCAGATTGACAGCAGAGACGCACAGCGCAATGGCGAACAGGTTGCGCCGGAGTTCTTGCGACCGAGTGTGACAACCGCTACTCCATCGGTCTGACATCGACCTTCCATCCTTCCGTCGCTGGCGGCGTGAGAAGTGCGCGAGCAGCCTCGTCGAGTCCGCCGTTCAGTTTTCCGTTTCGAAGGAGCACACGGGTGCGATCCCCATTGACCGCTTCGACCTCGACCGCCTGCGGCGCGAACGACGATCGATCGAGCACCATCACGATTGCAGCGGTGTCGCGCGCCATCGCCGTGCCGGCCCGCGGGACAAGTCGCAGCGCGACGCGCGGGCCCTCCGCTGAACTCGCCCCCGGCGCACTTGCCTGCAACGACCGAAAAAATGGCGCATCTGGGATCGGCGCGCATGACACGGTGAACTCGCGCAAGACATCCGCCTTCGGCTGACCCAGCGGCACCGGAAAGGGTCCCGCACCAATTCGCAGTGGATCGAACGCTTCACCGGCGCGCGCCACCTGTCTTCGAATCGCCTGCTTGCGCTCGATGTCAAACTCGGTCATCCACCCAGCAGCACAAATGAATCTGCGGGTATCGGTGGATCCCCGGCCGGTGCCGTCGATGAACTCATCGAATGCAATCGCGATCTGCCGGTCCGCGCCTGATGGACCCACCACCACCACGCGCCCGCGGCGAATCTCGCGCTCGCCGGTGATCGCCTCAAACTTTTCCATGGTCGCTGACGCGGTGAAGTCCTTCATCGTCCCGCCAACAACTTCCATCCCATCGAGGGTCGCATCCACCGAGTCCGCGGCGACTGCGGGCGCGCAGGATGGCGGCACCATCGGTGGATCGGTCGTCGGCTCGGGTTGCGCCACCGGCGCACCCTGACATCCCAGCAGCAACAGCAAGATCAAGGTGTTCATTCGCGCTCCACTCATTCAATCGGCACTTGATCGACGATCTCCAGACCGAATCCGTGCAACCCTGGCATCGCCTTGGGGCGATCCGTCAACACGATAAGCCTCCGCAGGCCGAGATCGCGCAGAATCTGCCCGCCGATTCCAAACTCCCGCTGATCCATCGGCTGCGCACGGGAACCGATCCCACCGGGCCGCGTGAGATCTGGCGCATTCACATCATCGCCGCCGCCCCGCCGTACCTGGTGAATCATGTCGGTCAATCCAGCACCCTCGGGCTCGCTTCGCAGATAAACCAGCGCGCCGCGACCTGCCTTGCGAATCGCGCGCAGTGATGCTCGAACCGTTTCCTGCCCGGTGCGTTCACCGCTGCTGCGGGTGGTCGCAAAAATGTCGCCCAAGATATCCCGGCGATGCATGCGCACCAGTACTGGCGCATCGTGATCGCACGGCTTACCGTTCTGCCCGAGCGCGCCAATCCCGCCAAGACACAGGGCGAGGTGCGGCTGCGGATCAAGCGAACTGTGCCAGGCGAAAAGCGTGAACACCCCCTCGGGAGTCTCGACCGGCACACCCGCAGCAGGCTCAATGCGCGTCACCAGCGTCTCTTGTCGAAGTCGATACTCGATGATCTGCTCAACAGAACACATCTTGAGCGCGTGCTTGGCGCACAGCAGACCCAGGTCGTCCATGCGCGCCATCTCGCCATCTTCGCGCACCACTTCGATGATGCATGCCGCAGGCTTCATCCCCGCCAGCCGGCAGAGATCAACCGAGCCCTCGGTCTGCCCGGTGCGAACCAAGACGCCACCATCGCGGGCCCGCAGTGGATTGATGTGCCCAGGTCGCACCAAATCGTCTGGCCGTGTTGTGCCATCGGCGAGCAATCGGATCGTCGTCGCCCGATCCCGGGCACTGATTCCGGTTCCGACTCCATGACGAGGATGACCATCGACCGAAACCGTGAATGCCGTACCGCGCAAACTTGAATTGGACCCGGCTTGCGGCGCGAGCGCGAGTCGATCGCAGGTCTCGCCGTCGAGTGCCACACACAGATATCCGCCCGCCACACGGGTCAGAAAGTTCACGACTTCCGGGGTCACCGACTCGGCGCAGCAGACGAGATCTCCCTCGTTTTCTCGTTGCTCGTCATCGACCAGCACGATCGTCCGCCCAGCGCGAAGTTCAGCAAGAATCTCGGGGATCGCAGCGAAGTTCGGCATCGGACTGTTCACTTTATCCTTGAGCGATGCCTCCCGCACCCAAGACGAAACTCTTTTCGAGTCCAGCCAGCCGCGCCGCCCGCCAGGCAGAACTCTGGCTTCTTGAACTCACGAGCACTCCAACCGCCGCGGGTCACGAGGAGCGGGTGATGGTGTGGATCGACAACTGGCTCGCTTCGCGGCGCAAGCGCCTCGACATCCGCCGCGACGACGCGGGCAACTTCCTCATTCAACGGAAGGACCGCATCCGCCAGGCTCGACCGATCCTCATCACGGCCCATCTCGACCACCCCGCATTTGTCGTGGTGACTCCACCTCCATCCACGGGATCGGCGGTCGCTCGTCACCGTGCACTCCTCGAATTCCGCGGTGGTGTGAACGACCCATACTTCGTCGGCACCCCAATCGAAGTGATTGACTACGCGCAGTCGCGACACGCCGGAGTCATCACGACACTCGACTCCAACCACAAGCCGTTCAAGCGGGTGACCGTTCGATTCGACGCGCCGCCGGCGCCGAACACAATCGCAGCCGGCGATGTCGGGCGGTGGCTTCTGCCTGCGCCGCGCATCGCGACCCGCCAACTTCCACCGCGGCTCCCGAGTGGTCCAGTGCGCCCAACGCGTGTCATCGAAACCCATGCCTGCGACGATCTGGCAGCCGTTGCTGCAGCCTGCGCCGCATTCGATCGATTGCTCAAGAGCAAGGCCGCCGCCAATGTCGGTCTTCTCTTCACCGTGGCAGAAGAAGTTGGATTCATCGGCGCAATCCATGCCGCGCGCAGCGGTTTCATCCCCAAGGGTGCGCGGCTGATTTGTCTCGAGAATTCCAGAAGTTTTCCGCACGATTCGCCCATTGGAGCTGGCGCGATCATGCGTGTTGGCGACCGGTTGAGCGTCTTCTCTCCCAGCCTCACCAACGAACTCTCGAAGCTCTTCACAGCGCATGCCAAGAGGAACCCACACTTTCGCTGGCAGCGCAAGCTTATGGCTGGTGGTGCATGCGAAGCAACCGCATTCGCCGCATATGGATTCGAGTCGACCTGTCTCTGTCTACCACTGGGCAACTATCACAACATGTCAGACATTGATGGCGTCTCCGCAGGTCAACGCCCGGCCATCATCGCTTGCGAGTTCGTCGCCCTCGATGATTTCCATTCACTCATTGAGATGCTGGTTGTCGCCATGACCGCGCTCGCCAAGAGTGCCTCAAAGCGCACCGCCAAGCCCACACACCTCTCCCTGATGGAAGACCTCTACCAGCGCACGGCCTCCGTGCTCGGTGGCTAACCCCCACGCCTCTACGATCCTCCCCTATGTCGCAGAATCACGCGCGCACAACTCGACCCAATGACCTCGCCACGCGCCTGAGCGCGGGCTTCAGTTCGGCTATCACGGCGGCACTCGGCCAAAGCGCGGCGCAGACCGATCCCACGATCAAGGCTGCTGCCAATCCAAAATTTGGCGACTTTCAAGCTAACTTTGCCATGGGACTCGCCAAGTCGCTCGGCAAGAACCCCCGTGAAGTTGCCCAGCAGGTGGTCGACGCCGCACCGCAATCACTGCGCGACGACTGCGAGCCATTCGAAATCGCAGGACCGGGTTTCGTCAACATTCGCCTGCGACCCGAGACGATCGCAGCTGCGCTCGCCGCGATGGACGCTCCAACGCTTGGCGTCTCCAACGGAGCCGGCGCGCACACCGTCGCGGTCGACCTCTGCGGCGTGAATGTTGCCAAGCAGATGCATGTCGGTCATCTGCGCGCAACCATCATTGGCGACACGATTGCCCGCCTCTTTGAACGCTTGGGATGGAAGGTCTTTCGACAGAATCATCTGGGCGACTGGGGACTCCCCATCGCCATGACCCTCGCCGCGCTGCGCCGCGCCAAGGTCGACCTCAATCGCGTCACGCTCAACGATCTCAACAGGGCCTATCGCAACGCGCAGGAACAGGGACGCGACGACGAGGCTGGACTCGCGGCAGCAGAGGCCACCGGCGCCGGACCCCACCGCCTCGCAGAACTACAAGCCCAACACGTCGGTGCCGCAGCAGCCATCGCCGATGCCCACGACACCCTGCGGCGCTTGCAATCTGGCGATCCCGCCGTGGTCGCCGACTGGCAGAGACTCATCGATGTCACCATGCAGGAGGTCTACGAAACAGCGCAATTGCTGGGTGTTGACCTCAAACCAGAACACAACCGTGGAGAAAGTTTCTTTCGGGACCGCCTCGCCCCCACGGTCGATGCATTCGTCCAAGCGAACCTCGCGGTGCGCGACGCCGGCGCGCTGGTGGTGCGCTTCGAAGGGCGTGAACGACCACTCCTCATTCAGAAATCCGACGGCACTTCGCTCTACGCCACCACCGATCTCGCCGCCGCCCGGTATCGCATTCAAGATCTCGGCGCTGACCTGGTCGTCTATTGCGTCGACGCGCGTCAGCGCGATCACTTCAAAGATGTCTTCGACGCCCTGCGACTCATCGGCTGGACAACACACGCCGATGGCACTGCGGCGTCACTCGTTCACGTTCCATTCGGCGCAGTGCTCGGCGCCGACAAGCGACCCCTGAAAACGCGCAGCGGTGAAAACTTCACGCTCAAGGCGCTGCTTGATGAAGCCATCGCCCGTGGTCGCCGCGAAGTGCATGCCCGCGCGGCATCCCCGGATGCACCCACTGCCTCTCTCAACCACACCGAACTCGATGCAATCGGCCAGGCCGTCGGGATCGCAGCGATCAAGTACGCAGACCTCGCCAGCGATGTGGGACGCGATTATGTCTTTGATCTCGACCGCATGGTCTCGTTCGAGGGCGACACGGGCCCATACGCCCAGTACGCCCACGCCCGAATAGCTGGAATCCTCGCCAAGGCTGCGGCCAAGGGTCTCGGGCGCGGTGCGATCGCCATCACTGAACCCGAGGAACGGGCACTTGCACTCAACCTGCTGCGCTATCCCGGAACCGTTGAAGACGCAGCGGCGCAGCTCGCTCCCAATCGACTCGCCGCGTTCATCTATGAACTCGCAAACACCTTCAATGCCTTCTATCAAGCCTGCCCTGTGCTTCGCGGCAGTGACGAAGCGACCTGCGCTTCAAGACTTCAACTGTGCGCTCTCACCCAGCGGGTTCTTGCTGATGCGCTTTCCATCATGGGGATCACCGCCCCACTTCGGATGTGACCCATGCCAAACACCAAACACAACCTGCACATCTTCGATCACCCGCTGATTCATCACAAACTCTCCTACATCCGCGACCGCGAGACAAACACCCGCGACTTTCGGCGACTGCTCGCTGAGATCGCAACGCTCATGACCTATGAAGTGTGCCGAGAATTCTCGACCATCGCCACCGAGGTTGAAACGCCACTGGAGCGCACGACCGTTCACCGCCTCGCTGCGCCGATCACGCTCGTGCCGGTGCTGCGCGCAGGACTGGGCATGACCCGTGGCGTGCTCGAGTTGATTCCAGAAGCCCGCGTTGGACATATCGGCATTCGCCGCGATGAATCGACAGCACTTCCCATCGGCTACTACACCAAGTTGCCTGCGGATATCGCCGCCGGCCCCGTCATTCTGGTCGATCCGATGCTGGCAACGGGTGGATCCTGCGCACACGCCATCACACTCTTGCGCGAAGCAGGATGCCGCGACATTCGAGTCGTCTGTCTCGTGGCCGCGCCCGAAGGCGTGGCAAGACTCACCCGCGATCACCCCGGGGTTCGCATCTACGCCGCAGCCCTCGACCGAGAACTCGACGAGAACAAGTACATCCGACCCGGCCTCGGCGACGCGGGCGACCGTTGTTACGGAACGGGCTGACTTCGCCGGCGCTCAGGCATCCTTCTGCCAGGGCACATCGGCCACACCGCGCGCGCGATTTGCGCGCCGTGCCATCGCGAAGAGCAAGTCACTCAACCGATTCAGAAACTCGATCGCCGACGATCCAATCGGCTCGTTCTCGTTGAACGAAACCAAGAGTCGCTCTGCGCGGCGGCAAATCGTGCGCGCCACGTGCAAGTTCGCTGCGAGGGGCGTTCCGCCGGCCAGAACAAACACACGGATCGGCTCATTCGCGCCATCGATTTCATCAATGAATCCCTCGGCCTCGGCGACATGCTTCGCCGCGATTCGCGCGACGCGCGCCGCACTGGCAGATCCGGAAGGCGTGGCGAGGTCGGCTCCCAGATCAAAGAGTCGCGACTGCAATCCGATGAGAATCTCCCGAATTCGAGCCTCAACGGGCTGGTCCGCCGCGCAGCCGCACACACACACGCCCAGCCACGAATTCAACTCGTCCACGGTTCCAAAGGCTTCGATGCGCGGATGATGCTTCATCACCCGACCGCCGCCATAGAGCCCCGTCGAACCATCATCACCTGTCTTTGTATAGAGCTTCATAGTGCACTCGGTCCCTCGGGATGCAGTACATGTTCCGGTGAAACAAGCCGAACTCCGCTCTCGTCCGCCACCGTCACCACGAAACCAAATCGAAGCGCTCCCGCGCTCCAACGACCATCGGGCGCCAGCGCGATGATGCCGACTTGGTGATGTGCCGCGGGCTGATAGACCCGTTCGATTCGCTGCAACACTTCCTGTACCGCAGCGCTGGGAGTCGCCCCGCGGCGTATGCATTCAACGGCGAGAAAAGATCCACTCACACCCATGATGAGTTCGCCGTTGCCAGTTGCGACTGCGCCACCCGCTTCTGGATCGACATACAAACCATGTCCAGGGATCGGCGAGTCACCGACCCGCCCCGCGAGTTTGAATGGCAGCCCGCTTGTTGAGCAGGCACCGGCCATCACGCCGTGTGTGTCGATGGCGAGCACCCCGATCGTGTCATGGGGCACATGCCGCTCGCGCGAGTCCCCACCGGGATCCGTGCGGGTCGCGGGCGCTTCACCAGCCAGCCACTTGCGCCACGCAGCACGCGCGCCGGCGGAGAGCAATTGCGACCGTGGAATCCCAAGCGCATCCGCGAAGTGATCGGCACCGTCACCCGCCAGCATCACATGGCTGGTGCGTTCCATAACCATCCGGGCGAGGTCCGCGACATGCAGATGGTGTGCAACCGCACAAACCGAGCCGCATCTGTTCGGGGCCGTCATCACGCACCCATCAAGGCTCATCCGTCCCGTCGCATCCGGAAATCCGCCGTATCCGACTGAATCGACTGTGGGATCACTCTCGGCTGCGCGCGCTGCGGTGCAAACGGCATCGAGCGATCCGCCTCCTCCCGCCAAGCTGGACCAGGCGCTGGTGCATCCCGAGGCGGAAAAGCTCCAAGTCGCGAGCATCAGCGGTGGTGCAACGCGCGCTGGAATTGACGGGCGATTCATGGAGGATTTTTCATCCATCGCGGTGCGGATCTTTTTGGATTTTCCGCAAATTTGAGGATACACACTCCTCAACTCTCCGTAGACTTTCTAGAGAGACAAGAAGTGTCCCACCCCCGTTCTGTTTTTTCACTTGGCAATCTGAAGGATCTAACCCACATGCCCCCAATGCAATCGATAAGAGATACCGCCCGCCGTGCGTTCACGATCGTTGAACTTCTCGTAGTTATCGCGATTATCTCGCTCCTTGTGGCGATTCTGCTGCCCGCAATGGGACGCGCCCGTGATGCTGCGATGATTACCCAGTCTTCCGGCAATCTCGGCAATCTGTCCAAGTCCAACGCGGCCTACGGTGCCGATTGGAGCGATCGTCACTTCACGGCTTGCCCGGACGATTACGGACAA
>SIAB01000028.1 GCA_009692015.1 Phycisphaerales bacterium | reverse complement strand
TAAACGGGAGATTTCCTACATACAACTTCATGACATACCTTCCTTCAAGCGCAAGCTCAGCGAATCCCGATACGAAATGACGAGTAGGTCATCGAAGCTCATGCGCAAACCTTGAGAATTGAATCACGGACATTCCGAGATTCGAACGGCAAGACTATACAGTAAAGGCAATGTCAATGCGAGAGTCCCATATCCCCTTCCGACGCTCTCTGCTCGCTCGACTCCTCTTGCTCGGGGTGGTTCCCGTCACCCTGCTTCTCATTGGTTTGGTGGTCTATGAGGCTGGGCAAAATCTCAATCGGGATCGCAACAGCGACGAGCGGATGATGCTCATCGCCGCCGAGGAAATTGGAACCGACTTGGCGGATGGAACGGACTTCGTGCTCCAAACCGCCGCTTTTATCGTGAAATCTCAGGAAGCTGGAATGTATGGGAAGAAGACTGAGACGATTTCGATGCTCCAGTCGCTCCTCGATGCCAATCCAAATCTCACTGGAACATATGTCGATTATGAGCCGGCATTGGATCGAAAGGATCCGACGGTCGTTCTTCCCGTCGGATGCCTTGATGCGACTGGCCGGTTCACTCCCTACGTTTGGCGTGACTGGACCAAGGGGGATGCCATCAGTCTGAAGCCGTCGATCGATCAAGAGATCAGCCTGTGGTACGGCGGCGTCAAGCGGGAGTTTGAGTTGACCGGCGCGCGCGTGGCCCGGATTACCGAGCCCTATGTCTATGAGGGGCAGATGATCGTTGAACAAACTTGCCCCATCGTGATCGATGGCAAGTTTGTTGGCATCGGTGGAGCAGACCGGAGTCTCAAGTCCATCGATGCGCACTTGCGCGAAAGCGCGCTCAACCTCGAGGCGGATGCGTTTCTTATCTCGCACGGATGGACGACGCCTGGATTCGAACGACCACCCGCATTCATCGCCGCGACAACAGATGAGATCCGTGCCAACCAATCCGACACGACTGGATTGCTGAGAACGCAACCGCTGCGAAGCACCGCGTACGGAACACTCTTCGCGAGGCTCCGCGAATCAAAGGAACCAACCGTTGAGTACGCCGAGGACCCGGTGCTCAAAGAGCGCTGCGCGTATGTCACTATTCCAATTGCTTCAGGAAAATGGACGCTCATTATCCGCAAGCCAGAAGCTCTGATGTTGGCCTCATTCTGGACGCAGCTCTATCGACAGGCGGGCGGCGCGATCATCGGCGTGATCATCATTGCCGCACTCCTGACGATCCCCGCTGTGCAAATCACGCGCCGGGTTCGACGCGCCGTGGCCATTGCCAACCAGATCGCGGCAGGTGATCTGACGACGGTGATCGTGGTGACCGACGGCGGCGACGAGATGGCATCGCTGTTGCGATCCCTCAATGCCATGACCCACGCGTTGCAGACGATTGTCCACGGCGTGAAGCAGGCCACAGTGAACATCAACGCCACCGCGACACAACTGACGGCAACCGCCCGTGAACAAGATGGCTCTGCCCAAGCATTCGGGGCCAGCACGGCGCAAATCGCGGCGGCCATCAAGGAGATTTCCTCGACAGCCGCCGACCTTTCTCGGTTGATGGAAGGTGTCGATCGCGCCGCTAGGACGACGGCAGAACTTGCGCGAGATGGCACCGATTCGCTGCGGGGCATGACGACTTCGATGCAGGCGCTCGATGAGGGAACCCATTCAATCGCCGGACGACTTTCCACGATCAGCGAGAAGGCGACCTCGATCAACACGATTGTGACAACGATCACCAAGGTTGCCGATCAGACCAACCTGCTGTCGGTCAACGCAGCCATCGAAGCAGAGAAGGCGGGAGAACATGGAGTTGGATTTCTGGTGGTCGCTCGCGAGATTCGGCGACTCGCAGATCAGACGGCTGCGGCAACACTCGACATCGAGCAAACCGTTCGACACATGCAGGGGGCGGTCAGCGCCGGGGTGATGGAGATGGACCGATTCAGCGAGCAAGTTCGCAAGAGCGTGGGCGAGACCGCGCGCGTGAGCGGACAACTCGGCGACATCATTCGCCAAGTGGAATCTGGAACCCAAGACATCGTGCAGGTCACCGAAGGAATGAAAGCCCAAACCGAAGGCGCCCGCCAAATCGCAGATGCCATGGGACAGTTGACCACTGGATCGCGCGAGGCGGTCACGGCGGCACAGGAAACCTGCCGCGCCGCGGAGGCGCTCCAGCAGGCGATCGTCGGACTGCGGCAGGGTGTTGCGACTTTCAAGACAACTGATTCAGCGTGACGGGGAGTTGCCATGCGTGTCGTCGAAGTGTGGCTCGGTGAACAGCGATTCGGAATCTCGGTCAGTTCGATCGACGAGGTGCTGCCGCTGGTGGAGTGCCGCGTGTTGCCGGGTGCGCCAAGCTGGATCATCGGTATGGCACGCCTGCGCGGGGCATTCACGCCGCTGCTGGACTGCGGCGCGCTGCTCAACAATCTTCCGGTTGAACGCACCATGAATGCGCGCATCGTTCTCTTGCAGAACGGCGCCGCAGGTGGGAATATTCGACTGGCACTTCTGGTTGATCGGGTTGGCGCGATCGTGACGGCTGACCCCGATGCCGCGGGCGCGCATCCAGGAATCGAAAGCATCGGGCGCGGATCGCTCGGTGCAATCACCATGGACTCGAAGGGCGAGCTCTGCCTGATCGACCTCGCGCGCATCATCAGCGATGACGATCGCGCGCTCTTTCGTGATGCGGCGCAATCGACATGACCGATGCGCCAGGACAACAGGCCATCGCAGCGCTCAGCCAACTGCTTGCCAAGCGCGCCAGTCTGATGCCGGCACTTCTGGAGGGTCCAGGCTTCGCGAGTGCCGTGCGAATGCGCATGAGTTTTCTTGGGGTGACCGACACGGCTGCCTACGCGGCGCGGGTCGCGAGCGAAGAGCGCGAACTGCGCTCTCTGGCAAGTGAGATTTCCGTGCCGGAGACCTGGCTCTTTCGTTATCCACTGAGCTATGAGTTCTTGCTCGAGCACCTGCGCAATCGGCGGTCGGTCGCGGGAGGCTCGCTGGTGTGTGCGAGTCTTGGCTGCGCGACTGGAGTCGAGGCCTGGTGCATCGCGGCCTGCGCACTCGCTGCCGGTTGGGATCCCCAGTCATTGGTGGTGCACGCGATCGATCGAAACCCCGACGCGATCGAGACCGCAGAGGATGGCCGCGTCGGTCGAGGAAGCGTTCGATCCGAGCCTCCGAGTTGGGCATCGCCGTGGATCAAGAGTGATGGCCCGCAGGTTGAGTTGTCAAGTGCCGTGCGTTCCTGCGTTCGCGTTCGTAGTGGAGACATCCTGATTGATGGTGACCTCTTCGATCAACCGATTGGCGTGCTCTTCTGCAGAAATGTGCTCATCTATCTCGACCCAGCCGCACGAATGCTCTTGCGGGATCGCATGGCGAAGTGGCTGGCGCCAGAGGGAATCTTGTTTCTGGGTCATGCCGATGGCATGGATCGAGGAATCCTCTTTGAGCGTGTCGGACCCGCCGCCGCGTTTGCCTTGCAGCACAGACAATCGGTGACTGAAGCGGCGGCGAAGACGACTGACGCGGCCATACGCATTGATTCGGTCGTCCCGCGCAGTGGCGCAACGCCCACACGCGCACCCGGCAGGGTCGTACCACTCTCATCAGGTCGGGCGGATCTCGATCGTGCCGCACTGCGCGCGCGCGTGGCGAGTCTGATTCAGTGCGGCGAGTTTGCGCAGGCTGCGTCTTGCGTCGAGTCAGCAATTGTTCAACTGCCCTCTGATATCGAACTGCTCGAGACGATTGCGGGAATCTATTCGGCGCAGAATTCACTGGCGCGCGCCCATCGGGCATACGTACGGGTCGTATACCTTGATCCAAACCATGGACCAGCGCTCCTCGCACTCGCCGAACTCTCTGCGTCGCTCGGTCGGATGGATGAGTCCGACCGCTTCCGCGCTCGGTTGAAGCGACTGACTGACTGACTCTTGGACGAAAACGCGACGAAAATGATCCCTTCGAATTCTTCAACTTCTCCCGTCGGTGATGATGCGATGTCTCGCCTTCTCAGCCGGCCAGCACTCGCGGCGACTGTTGCAGCGGCGACCAAGGCCAGTGCCCAACCGCGCAACTTGCGCCGCGAGGCGCAGTCCAATTTGCTGCTGGTTCGCTGCGCAACGGAGTGGTTCGCACTGCCAGCCGACTGCGTGGTGCATGTCTCGCGGGTCGCGAAGGTCCATATGCTGCCCCACCGAACCAAGTTGGGGTTTCGGGGTATGACCGCACTCTCGGGCGCCATCGTTCCGGTGATCGATCTCGCTGCCCTGCTCGGGTTGGCCCCAACTGACCCCGCGCGCGCGCGCAATGCCCGGATGGTCACCGTTGGAACTGCACAGGCCCCCTTCGCTTTCGAGGCAGACGAGGTGCCGGGGGTGTACGCGATTGCTCGATCGGCGATCCAACCACTTCCCGTCACGGTGGAGTCCGCACCCGGGCGCATCTCGGCGGGAATCGTCACAACGCCGCATGGTTCGGCATCGCTAGTCGATTCAGAGCGGCTCTTTGCTGAATTCAGGCGCGTCTTGGAGTAACCGATGGACCTTGGTGGATTTTCCATGTTCGATCTCTTTCGCACCGAGGTGCAGCAACACTGCGCAGCGCTAGCCGATGGGCTCGTGGCACTCGAGCGACATGCGAGCGATCCGAAGATGGTTGAACCCCTCATGCGCGCCGCGCACTCGATCAAGGGTGCCGCGCGGATCATCAACCTTGATGGCGCCGTGCAACTCGCCCACGCGATGGAGGAGTGCCTGGTGCGAATTCAGCGCGGTGCAGAAGTGCCCGTGCCCTCGCGCATTGACGATTTGCTCAAGGGCAGCGACCTCCTGCTCTCACTGGCGGATCGGGCGAGCGAGGCGGATGCGCGCAATTGGCTCGAGCACCAGGCGCCAGTCATCGCCGCACGCGCCGCGTCGCTGAATCAACCGGCGCGAGCAACGACGCTGGCACCGACCGGCGCTGTCGAAGCGCCATTGATTCCTGCACCACCGCAGGGCGTGTCGCTCACCCCTGCGCAAGTGATCGCGGCGTCACCTTCACCGTCTCGCGTCGATCCAACGGGTGGCGGGCCGTCCGCTTCAACGAGTTCCGCCTCGCCTCCACCCACTGGGGGCGTGCTTGTTGCTGCCGCGAGCCTCGAGCGACTCTTGCAACTTTCGGGTGAATCGCTCATCGAAGCTCGGCGGCTCCAGTCCATTCGGCGAACGCTGGCGCGGGCCAAGATTGCGCAGCGCACCCTGGGTGATGCGCTCGATTCGCTCGAGGTGAGCGGTCGGCGCGTTGGCGATGCGAAACAAGCCGTCGCGCTGAGTCGATCCGCTCTGGATGATGCGCTCTCGCAAGTGGAGGATCATCTGCGCCGCGGTGAAGAACTCGCCAGCGCGCTGCATCACGAGGCGGTGGCAAGCAGGATGCGGCCATTCGGTGATGCCTGCGGAGGACTGCCCCGCTCGGTGCGCGATCTGGCACGCACGCTCGGCAAGGATGTTCGCTTGGTGATCTCTGGCGAGCAGGTGCCTGTGGACCGCGAGATCTTGCGCCAGCTCGAAGCGCCACTGGGACATCTGGTGCGCAATGCCATCGATCACGGCATCGAGAATCCGCGTGATCGGATGGCAGCGGGCAAGACAGCGCAGGCAACACTCTCGGTTGAAGCGCGACATCACGCCGGCAGCTTGTTGGTGGAGGTTCGTGAGGATGGCCGTGGGATCGACCGCGACAACTTGCGCGCGCGGATCATTTCCAAGGGTCTGGCGACGGTCGAGCTTGCTGCCGCGATGGACGACGCGGAACTCTTTGACTTTCTCTTTCTCCCGGGCTTTTCGACTGCAACGCAGGTCACTGATATATCTGGGCGAGGCGTGGGTTTGGATGTGGTGCAGTCGATGGCCCACGCCGTGGGCGGATCGGTGGAAGTTCGTTCGAGTGGACGGGGAACCACATTCTCGCTGCGACTTCCGGTCACACTATCGGTTGTGCGCGCGGCGCTGGTCTCGATTGCCGGCGAGACATATGCCCTAGCACTCGCGCGACTCGAGCGCATCGATCGAATCGCCCGAACAGAAGTCAAGACGATCGAGGGAAGACCCGCGGCGATCATTCACGGCGACATCGTCGGCTTGGTCCATGCCAGAGAGCTGCTCGAACTCAAAGGGACGCCCGGTGACGATCAGGGCGAGGATCTGGCCATCGTGAGTATGCAGGGTGGTGGGCGGACGGTCGGGCTGATCGTCGATTCCTTTCTCGGCGAGGAAGACTTGGTCATTCGACGGCTGGACTCGCGGTTGGGTGATGTGCCGCATGTCGATGCTGCGAGCATTCGCGAGAATGGCGATCTGCTGCTCATTCTTGACGCCGATGATCTGGTGCAGTCAACGCTGCAACTTCTCGAGCAGGGCCAACTGCGCGGCGAGAGCGGACGAATTGTCTCTGGGGCTCGCAAGCAGAGGCGCATCCTCGTGGTCGAGGATTCTCTCACGGTGCGCGAGGTTGAACGGCATATGTTGCTGCGTGCCGGATACCTGGTTGACACCGCAGTCGATGGTGTGGATGGATGGAACGCACTGCAGAAGTTGAAGTACGACCTCATCGTGAGCGATGTGGATATGCCGCGCATGACCGGCATCGAATTGGTCCGTCGCGTTCGCGGTGATCGACGATTCGAGTCCATCCCGGTGGTCATCGTGAGTTACAAGGATCGCGAGGAAGATCGACGTGCTGGGATGGAGGCGGGGGCGAGTGCCTATCTCACCAAGGGATCCTTTCAAGATCATTCATTTCTGCAGACGATTGCCGACCTCGTAGGCTAAGCACCGGATGCGCATTGCGATCGTCAATGACTTACGGATGGCGCAGGAAGTTCTGCGTAAGGCGGTGGCTGCGATCCCTGATGCATCACTCGCTTGGATCGCGGCCGATGGTCACCAAGCGCTGCTGGCCTGCAAGAAGGAGAGGCCAGATCTGATCTTGATGGACATGGTGATGCCGGTCATGGACGGTGCCGTTGCGACACGGGCAATCATGAAAGAGTGCCCCTGTCCGATCCTGGTTGTGACCAGCACCATCGAGGGAAATCTCTCGCTGGTCTACGAGGCACTGAGCGCGGGAGCGATTGATGCCGTGCAGACGCCGCAATTCGCCCCGGATGGATCGATCACCGGGCTTGATTCGCTCATCCGAAAGTCGCGCGTCGCGATTGCAGCGAGCGCAGCACACGGCGCTGGCAGCATGCTTGCATCGCAGCCGGCTCCAACGCGCCCGGCGACAACTCTGCCTTCCGCACGACTCCCCCTGCTGGCAATTGGATCATCGACTGGTGGACCCCACGCACTGTCGGTCGTCCTGCGCGGGCTGACCAGTCATAACGCGTACAGCACCGTTGTTGTTCAGCATCTTGACGCGGCCTATGCGGCGGGACTCGCGACTTGGCTCTCTCGAGAGATCAATCGACCTGTGCGCACCGCGGCGGAGGGCGATCGATTGAGGTGCGGCGAGACGCTGATCGCCGCGACAAATGATCACCTCATCGTGAGGGATGGCTGTGCGCACTATGTTGCGGAACCCGTCGATCAGATTTATCGCCCAAGCGTCGACGCATTCTTTCACAGCATTGTTCGCGACCCATCGGTCAGCGGAACCGCAGTGCTTCTGACTGGCATGGGGCGAGACGGCGCCGAGGGGATGCGATCGCTGCGACAGGCGGGTTGGCACACGATCGCACAGGACGCAGCGACTAGCATCGTCTGGGGAATGCCTGGCGCGGCAGTCGCACTTGGCGCAGCCATCGAAGTCTTGTCGATCGACATGATCGGCCCCGCCGCGAGTCGCTCGCTCGCTCGCCACTCGTAGGATCACTCAAGCACATGTCGACATCCACAATCGCCAGTTCGGATTCCAGCACGCTCGATCGGGTCGTGGTACTCCTCGTCGACGATCAGGCGATGATCGGCGAAGCGGTCCGCAGAATCTGCGCGACGCAGCCGAACATCGAATATCACTTCTGCGCTGACTCCACACAGGCGGTCGAAATGGCGACTCGAATTGCGCCGACTGTGATCCTGCAGGATCTGGTGATGCCCGGTATCGATGGGCTCGATCTCGTCCTGCACTATCGACAGTGCGAAGCGACGAAACTTGTTCCACTGATTGTGTTGTCCTCGAAGGAGGAGGCCGCGACCAAGGCAGAAGCCTTTGCCCGTGGCGCCAATGACTATCTCGTCAAACTCCCCGATCCAATCGAAATCCTGGCGCGCATTCGCTACCACTCGCGTGGCTACCGCGCACTCCTGGAGCGCAACGCAGCCTTTCGTCAGCTCGAGAACGAACTCGATCAAGCGGGTGAATATGTGCAGTCGCTTCTGCCGCCGCCCTTTCTCGCGGCCGATGTCACCGTGCGCGGTGATTTCATTCCCAGCGCCCAATTGGGCGGAGACTTCTTTGGATGGCGCGAACTATCGCCAGAGCATCTCGCCATCTTTCTGATCGATGTCTGCGGTCACGGCGTTGGTCCCGCACTGCTCTCAGTCTCTGTCAGCAACTCTCTGCACGCCGGTGGTTTTTCCACAGAGGAACTGCTGGCCCCCGGGCGGGTCATGACCCGACTCAACGCCGCGTTTCCGATGAGTCAACATCGCGGTATGTATTTCACTGGCTGGTATGGCGTGCTGCACAGACCAACACGCACCATGACTTGGGCTGGAGCAGGGCATCCGCCAGTGATGGTCGCTCGCGCCAACGGCGATTTCCTCGAATTGGACTCACTCGGTGCGCCGGTTGGAATCGTCGAGGGATTCGAATACGAAGACTCGACAGTGCAATTGCAAACGGGCGACCGGCTCTTCCTCTACAGCGATGGGATCGTCGAGATTGAACTGCCCGATGGAACCGTCTGGTGCCACAGCGATTTTCAACGCTTTGCCCGCTCGGACGCGCTGCGCGCGCGGGATCCCCTCGCGCGCATGCTCGAATTCACGCGGGGAATGCAGGGTCGCACGCAGTACGCCGACGATGTCTCACTGGTCGAGATCACACTGCCGTGATGGAATCGCGCCCGGGTGGGGATAGGCTGCGGCTGCGATGGCGCGGCGACCCGATCCAGACCAGCCTCTGCTCTTTGGAGATGGTTCACCGGATCCATCGCCGCCCCAACCACATTCGAAGCCGCCGCGCTCGCGCCAAGGGCGCGCGACATCCGCAACGACCAGCCTCGCGCCGATCAACCAAGGAGTTCGCGCGCTGGCCGCGGCACTCTCGCCGCTCATTCGCCTCGGCACAAGCTCGTGGAGCTTTCCTGGCTGGCGTGGTCTCGTCTGGGAGAGCGAAACATCCGCGGCACAACTTGCCCGTGACGGACTTCGCACCTACGCCAAGCATCCGCTCTTTCGAACGGTTGGTCTGGACAAGACCTTCTACCGACCTGCGCCAGTTGAAGAGTTTGCTCGCTTGCGCGAGCAGGTGACCGATGACTTTCGCTTTCTGGTGAAGGCTCACGCGGCAGTGACCACGCGCGAGAAATCCGCCGAGCCGTCGAACACCGCCGCGCGTTTTCTCGACGCGCCATACGCCATCGATCAGGTCATCGAGCCGATGGTTCAGGGTCTTGGTCCATCCGCTGGACCGCTCCTCTTTCAGTTTCCTCCGATGGGACTGCGAACGGTCGCCCACGCCGAGGCATTCATCCGCAGATTGGGCGCATTTCTGGGGGCGCTTCCGGCGGGTCCGCTCTATACAGTCGAAGTGCGCGACCGCCTGCTCCTGCGACCCGCGCTGGCTTCGATGTTGAGTGATTGCGGTGTGATCTACTGCTATTCGGTTCATCCGACCATGCCACCGCCAAAGATTCAGATGCATACGGTTGATCCAATCATGCAGCGATCAATCGTCTGCCGTTGGATGCTGCATGGCGGACTCGCCTACGACGCGGCGCTGGATCGATACCAACCATTTGATCGCCTCGTCGATCCGGATCCCAACAGTTTGGAGCACTTCGCCCGACTCTGTGCGCTGGCCATCGAGCATGGCAAGGACGCGTGGGTGGTCATCAACAACAAAGCAGAGGGTTGCGCGCCAAGGTCGGTGGAACGACTGGCGCAGGTCATCGCCTCGCAATCGACACACTCTGCGCGCGATCAACGACTCTGATCAACGACTCTGATCTGTCGGGTGCACGACCTGCGCCACCGCGCTCCCATTGAGAAATACTTTCAACCTTGCTGCGTCGTGGGTGAGTTCTGCGTGAACACCGAGAAAGTCTGGACGCGCCGCCGCGACCCAGGCGCCAAAGTCTCCGCGCTCCGCCCGCTGCGAAAGTTCCGCGAGTTGTGCGGTCGGTTGCGGAGACGTCCACGCCGCCGCAACTGCGTCGAAATAGGCTTCTGCAGCCCGCATTTCCACTAGCAGATCTTCGCCCTTGAGTCTGGAAAGGGGATACTCGTTGGTATTCGTCACAGCACCTGCCAACTCGCTCTGCGCGGCGCGATAGAGCGACGCGCCGTCGGCTCCAAGGCGAATGCGATCCTGCGGACGGGTGATCCACCGCGTTCGTTCAGTCTCCACACACCGCGCCAGCGATGCCTCGTGCTCCTGCGAGAAGGCGCGTGCTGCGGCGCGAATCGAAGCGGCCGCTGCCTCATCGCACGAGCGCAGGAACTGTTCGGCGCGCGCCATCGTTTGCGATCCAAAGCGAGACGCCTGGCGCTGGCTATCGAGTCGCGGCACGAGGGCCAGAATTCGCGCCAGATTGAACGACGCCACGATTCGGTCAGCCGAATCACGGGATCGATTCAGGTGTTCCAATCGTCGACTGTCTGCATCCAAGAGTGTCAGCCACGCCGCGAAGTCGCTTGTCTGAGGCGTGGTGGAATACCAGTCGATCGACCAAGCGCAGGGTGACCCCGCGGCGACACAGAGTGCGGCGATCTGACCGTTCACCTGCTCAAGTTCGGCGATGGCGTCGGCGCTTGGCACCCAGTTGGGCGATCGCACATATGCCCGCATCGTGCGCGGACAACGGCTTGGTAAATCGCTCGCAATGTCTGTGAAGCAAAGCGGAAGCCCGCTCGGGCAATCGGCGGCTTGGGTGCCGACGGAATCGCCACGATCCTCGACCCGCTGAGTCGGATTCGGCGCAGACAGTTGCGCGCAGATATAGAGGAGCCACAACACAACAACAGGGTAATCGCTCGAGCCCGACTACTCTCATCTGATGTCAGCAGGTGAACTTCATCGTGTTTCTGGATCGATTCGGTTGAGGCGCACCGATGCGGCTGGGGTGATGTACTTCGCCTCTGCTTTCGAGATCGCCCACGAGGCAGTTGAGAGTTACCTGCAGGCGTGCGCCATCGACCTCGCTGTTCTCTTGCGGCAGGGACCGCACCTACCCGTTGTTCACGCCGAGGCGGACTTTCAGTCGCCCGTGAGAGTTGGCGAGAGCTACTGCGCCGTGGTCGAATCGGTGGCCTGCTCGGCACGGTCGATCTCGTTTTCTGTACGCATCGCGGCGGGCGACGAGCGGGTCATTGCCATCGTCAAGATCGTGCATGCCTGCGTTGATCCAAAGACCGGCGCGAGTTCGCCGATACCAGATCTGCTGAGGCGCGCCCTCACACCGGAAGCGTGAACTGGGCAGCTGGCACGAACTGAAGAATTGGCACTGGCAATGTCAAAGCAATCGCCATGCGCCCATTCACGATCGGGGTTGGCTCCACGAGATCGGAGGCGAAGAGTCCTGCAGTCCCGAGTCCATGATCGCGATCCGCCACACCAAGCGCGGCTGCCATTCGAGCCACGAGTGCAATCGTGTAGGAACTGTCCACGGCCGTTGAAAGGACTGTTTCGGTGCCGTGAATTCGACCCTGGGTCACCACAGATTCCACGGCTTCGAGGCTTCCAATCAACGATGGTTTGACGACCTGCACCTCGACGCCTGGGGCACCGAGAACCTCTTCGACCGGCACGCCAAGATGCAAACTCTCGTCGACCGCCATCACCATGTTCACCCGTCGCGACAACTCGCTCAGATCCGCATGATCCTTGAGCGGCTCTTCGACATACTCAATTCGGCTCGCGTCGAGTCGACTCAATAACTGTTCGGCGCGCGCCAGGGACATCGTGCGGTTGCCGTCAAGCCGAATGCGAACACTTGGATCCACGAAATTCAGAATCGTGTTGACCGTTCGCAGATCATCGACCGCCTTGCCGCGACCAATCTTGATCTTGATGGTGCGGTAGCCATCAAAGAGACCCGCAGTGCATGCGGCCTTGGCCTCGCGTGTTCCACCAGCGAAAAATGCGTTGACCCCAACTTCGCTCGCGATCGGTGGATCATTGAAACCAAATCGGGCGTTGCCGGCTGCTGTCTCCATGGCGCAGGACAATCCAAAGGCGGCACTCGGTGCGAGGGGTGTCGACTTGTGGGCCATCGCCTCGCGAAGACTCGCGAGGGCTTGCGGCAGCGTTTCGCGGTGAAATCCTTCGAGCGGTGCGACCTCTCCAAATCCGGTGCGCTTGCCCTTGCGAATCCGGATCATGATCCCCCGCCTTACGAGGATGCTTTCCGTGCCCACCGCGTAGGGGTCTCGAAAGCGAATTGCAAAGTATGCCAAGTCAATCGTCATAGAACCCAACCAATCGCGAACAGAGCACCGTACCCGAGAATCGCCTGCGCGGTTGCGGCGAGTTCGCGGTTGAGGGCGGTCCCACGCGCGCCTGCCATCACCCGTTGCATCGATGGAATCAGCGCAGCGCAGGCGATGACCGCGCAAGCCGATCCCCATCGCTGCGACCAGAGCGCCAGGGCGAGCGCCACCGCGGCCGCGGCGATCACGCACCCGCAGTACGCAAGCCGTGCCCATCGCAGACCCAGTCGCACCGCGAGCGTTCGCTTGTGAACTACTCGATCCGTCGGCTCATCGCGCAGGTTGTTGACGCCGATGAGCGCACTGGCGAGGAATCCGACGCCAACTCCTGCCAGTGCGGGTGTCCACGACCAAGCGCTCGCCTGTGCCGCACAGGTTGCGGCAACCGCGACTGGACCAAAGAAGATGAGTGCGAAGAGATCGCCGAGCCCTAGATAGGCAATCGACCAGCGACTTCCCGTGTACGCGAATGCAAGGATCACGGATGTCGCGCCAAGCGCGACGAACGGCCATCCCCCGCGCTGTGTGAGGTAGACCACAGCGGGGACCACCAGCACCAGAATCACGAGGACTGTCGCAGTCAACATCGCCCGTGGTCGAATCATTCCGGCGGCTACCGCGCGCCGTGGACCGAGTCGCGCCGGAGAGTCCGCTCCCTGTCTTGCGTCGAAGTAGTCATTTGCAAAATTGCACGCAATTTGAATCCCAAGCGCGCCGCCCAGTGCCGCCAACGCGCCACCTGCGTGGAAGAGCCCCGCACCCTGCGCGATCGCAGTTCCCATCGCAACCGGCGCGACACTCGCCGTGAGCGTGCGCGGACGGGTTGCGGAGATCCACACTCGACATCGCTCGATCATTGCTGCCGGGCACGGGTCAGGGGCGACGCGTGAACTCTCCAAAGTCGGGGGGGCGTTTCTCGAGATAGGCCTGGTGCCCCTCCTGCCCCTCCGCCGTCATGTAGTACAGAAGCGTGGCGTTTCCAGCCAATTCCTGCAATCCCGCCTGACCATCGCAGTCTGCGTTCAGCGCCGCCTTGAGACATCGAATCGCCAGCGGTGACTTCGAGAGAATTTCACGGGCCCACTTCACAGTCTCGGCCTCGAGCTCTGCCAGCGGCACCACACAATTGATGAGACCCATCTCAAGGGCAGCCTTGGCGTCGTATTGCCGACAGAGAAACCAAATCTCGCGCGCCTTCTTCTGCCCGACGATTCGGGCCATGTATGACGCGCCGAATCCGCCATCGAACGATCCAACCTTCGGACCCGTCTGCCCGAAGATGGCGTTGTCTGCTGCGATCGTGAGATCGCAGACCATGTGCAGTACATGCCCACCGCCGATGGCATATCCAGCAACCATGGCGATGACTGGCTTTGGTGAAGTGCGGATGTCGCGCTGCAGGTCGAGGACATTGAGACTCTGCGTTCCATCGTTGTCGGCGTAACCAGCCTCATGCCGCACGCGCATATCACCACCAGAGCAGAATGCGACCGTGCCCTCGCCAGTCAAGATCACAACTCCGATGTTTGGGTCGTATCGCGCGGCGCGCAGCGCGCTGCGCATCGACTCAACGGTCTGAGGGCGAAATGCGTTTCGAACTTCCGGACGGCAGATCGTGATCTTGGCGACGCCGCTGCATGTTTCGTAGCGAATGTCAGGAAACTCACCGGCCACGGTCCACGCGATTGGCGCAGTCACGCTTGAGGCACTGGGAGTCACAGCAGGGTTCGTCATATGGGTTGGCATTCTCGCAGGTGAAGCACCTCCGTCGCAAGTCGCCCGGGCTGTTCGAGTAGCACAGCGTGGCCCGCATCGGGAATGCAGCGGGTGCGAACGCCGATCGCGCGCGCTTCATCCGCGGCGGCGAGATAGCGCGCGTCTCGACTGCCGACGATGAATGAAGAGTCGGATGCCCGCGATTCGAGTTCGCGCCAACGCGAAGTTGCCCGCCCGGGCGAGCAGGCAGAGACGATGTCGGCCCAAAGCAGACTAGCGTCGGCATGAGCGAGGTCTGCGGTCCTTCGCGCAAGAACTTGGCTGAAGTCTAAGCGCGCGCGCAGTGGGGCAAACATCTCGGAGGCGTACCAGTCGAGCAGGAAGGCGCGGGCCAATTCGCTGCGGGTCGGTTCGCGCGCTGCGCCGATTTCCTTCAGGAGGCCTGCGATCCGATCGTCCGCAATCGCACGAGCCGCGCGCAACGAAGAATCTTCAAGTCCTGGGTGGGCGCTCACCAGCACGAAACGCGGCGCGGTTCTTGCACTCACCGCTTCGCTCGCGGACACGTGCGCCATCATTTCGAGCGCGATGCGACCGCCGAGCGAATAGCCCAACACATCGAATCCGCCTTGGGTGCGAGGATCCGCATCAAGTTGTCGCGCGATCTGCGCGGCAAGATCAGACAATCCAAGTTGTCGCGATCCCACTGGACCCTCGGCAATCAGCCGGGCAACTTCAAGCAAGTCGATCGTGATGAACGAGACCCGCTCGTCGGCAACGTGTGCTGTCATTGCAAGCCGAAGTGGATCCCAGTCGCATGGCGCGCCGAGGAATCCATGGATGAGGACCAGTGGTCGTGGTGCGCCACACTCAAAGTGACAGCCGTTCATCTGCGACCTGCGGCCTCTGCGGCGGGTGACCGCGCTTCTGTTTCCGCGCGTTCAAGTTGTGAGAGCACTGCATTCTGGATCGTTCGGTGCACCCGAACATTCTCGCGCCGCTCGGTCTTCACTTCAATGAGCGACGATTGCCCAGAATCCACCGCGATTCGCACGGCCTCCTTGAGATCTGCGGCAAGGTCTCCCCGCGCGGTGGGTGCGTGGTAGTGCAATCCAAACATCTGAGCGGCCGACTCGAAGCAGAGTCCGTGTGGCGCAGCGGTCCAAGGTTCGAGCAAGGCGGGATGATCGGCGAGCGGCAGAAAGTGAAAGATCCCGCCGCCATCATTGTTCACCACAACAATGACCAGCGCGACTCCCGCGCCGCGCACCAGGGCGAGCGATCCGAGATCGTGAAGCAGTGAGAGATCACCGATCAGCACGATCGATGGCGTCTTCGTGGCGCGGGCATGACCAACCGCCGTTGCGATCAGCCCGTCAATTCCGCTTGCGCCGCGATTCGCTGCGACGGTCGGCGAAGCATCGACACGCCCGGCGTGCATCTCTCCATCGCGGATCGGCATGCTGTTTCCGAAGAAGAGTGTTGCCTCGCTGGGGCAGAGTGCCGCCACCATGCGCGCCGTCGAGGGTTCATCCACTTCAGCATCGGGTGCATCGAGATGCTCATGCAGCGAGCCGCAGACGCAGCCATCCGCCGCGGCCCAGAGTGCGGTGTATCGCGCCTCACCAACCGATCGCGTCGCACGACTTGCAGAGTGCGCCTGGCAAGTGCCGGTCATGATGCTGGTGTCGATCGAGAGTTCGACGGCGGCGGAGTGCTCGAAATCCTGGCGTTCACGACCGTCGCGAATGACCAACTCACGGCAACCACTCCGCCGGGCATCTGCCAGAAACTCATGGATGCGCCTGCTCGACAGGGCTCCACCCAATCGAATGCAGAAGTCAGGGAGCAAGCTCGTCGCAGTCGACTTCGACAAGACGATCAGATCTCCGTGAGCAACAATTTCCCCAACGCATCCACCATGACGGAGTCCGCTGGCGATGTCGGCGAGGACCGGACAAGCCAGTCGCTGCGCAAGCGCGCGCGCGAATGAGCGCATCGTCGGCGAATAGAGCGCGCCCACGCAGAGCAGCACGCGACGAGCGCCTTGCGCCGCCTCGATGATCGACTCAACCGTTCGTTCGACACACCCTTCCATAGAAACCGAAAGCGAAGTCGAAGTTCGCCAAGGCGCGCGCGAGCCAGCCCACCCCTCGAGTCCCGCGATCACGCGCCGGTCCCACGCTTCAATGCGCGGCGCGAGCGGTTCTCGAAACGGCCAGTTCACATGCACCGGACCGGCCGACTGCGATGGGCCGTGGGCGCGGTACCAGGCTTCATCGACCGTCGAGAGCAGCCAACTTGCATCGATCGCGCTGTCGGCGCAGGGCAGGTCGAGCGACCAACGGACGAACGATCCAAAGATGCGGCTTTGCGAAATGCTCTGATTCGCGCCGCAATCATGCAGTTCCGGGGGACGGTCGGCTGTCACCACCAGCAGCGGCGTACCAGTCTTCGACGCCTCAACGACTGCGGGCAAGAGATTCGCGACGGCTGTGCCAGATGTCGTGATGACAGCGGCAGCTCGCCCCGTTGCGCGCGCTGCTCCGAGGGCAGCAAATCCGGCAGCCCGTTCGTCGTGGACGATGATCGCGTCGATCGAAGAGTTCTGCGACACCGCATAGGCAAGAGCTGCGGATCGCGATCCCGGACAGACAACCGCCAGAGACACTCCCAGTCGCGACCACTCCTCAAAGGCGAGTTGGGTCCAGAGCGCGTTGATGTTTGGTGCCCCCGCAGGATCGAAGTGACTTCGGGGGGCGCTCATGGGCCTGCGACCAGGCGGGGGAGAGCCATCTCCCGCGCGGCGTGTTGCGATCCAGTGCGGGCGACATCCTCCTGCTGGGACCGGGAATTCACCGCCCGCGCCACAAGCGCTTCGAATGCCGACAATTTTCGTTCTGTCTCGAGCCACTCGGCGTCAGAGTCCGATCCGCGCACAATGCCCGCTCCCGAATAGGCAGTCATCTCGCTACGGCAGATGAGCGCAGATCGGATCGCCACCGAAAAATCGCTCGAGTCGGCGCTCGTCACCCCCACCACACCCGCATACAAGCCGCGACCCATTCGTTCATGCTGTCGGATGAATTCGCGCGAGCTCTCGACTGGCCAGCCACAAACTGCTGGAGTTGGATGCAACTCCGAAACAACTCGTGCATCATCGACACCATCGAGAAGTCGTCCACTGGTCGTGGTCATCAGGTGCTGCACATGGCGAAGTCGCATGACCCGCGGCGATTCGTCGCACACCAGCCTCTCGACCATCGGCGCGAGCACCGAATCGATTCGGCGAATGACAATCTCATGCTCTCTGCGATTCTTGTCACTGTTCAGCAGCCGTCCGGCGAGTCGATCATCGGATGCGCCATCGGGACCACGCCCGCATGTCCCGGCCACGGCCTCGCTCTCGATCAAATCCCCGGTGCGTCGAAAGAGCCGCTCTGGACTCGCCCCAAGGAATGCACTGCCCTCTGACTGCTCGATCAGAAAATGAAAGGCGATCGGCTCTTCTTCGATCAATCCAAAGAGCACTCCGCAGGGATCGATCGACTCGATCGCGCAGTACCCCCGTGTTCGCGCTAGCACAACTTTCTCGATCGATCCAGATGCGATCGCGCCAAGCGCTGCGTCGATCCCATCAGCCCAGCGAACGGGATCGCCATCCGAAGTCTGGCGAAGCCCACGGGGCAGGTGCAGTTGTTCGACCGGTGGCTCGCATTGCTCAAGCGCGCTGAGCGCCTGCGAAACATCCGTAGTGACATGGACCGCCAAGATGGTTTCATCCGTGCGGCGCACTTCGATGATTGGCAGCACGACCAGCGATCGTTCAAATCCGGCCCATTCCGGCGCGTGTTTCCCACGGGCCAGCGGATCGAAGTGACTCGCGCAGTAGAAAGTCGGCGCAGTTGCCCATCGCAAGGACGGCGCGGGCGTGTGCGGCGCGGGCGCCGCTTTCGCGAGCAGCCCGCTCTCCGCAGCATCGGCGAGGGTTGCAAACGAAAGCGCGCAACCGACTCCAGCGGTGGTGAGCGTTCCCTCGCGACTTCGAAAGAACCACCGCTGCCCCGGGGCTTGCGCCGCAAGCCAGTGAAGCACGGCGGTCGGTTCGATCTCGATTTCGATTCGCTCGATGACTCCACGCGGCAACGCCCCCGCCGCTCTGGATCGGATCGCCTCGCGCAGAACAACGAGCGCCCGCGCGAGCGGCAGGCAACCAGCGAGTCGAGTCGAAACGAGTGGAATATGTGGTCCGGGGGTCATGGAAGTCCACCAACCGAGGGCGGTCGGAGATGATAGAGCGCGGCCACTGCGCGCCGAAATCTCGCGCGCGCGAGGACGACCCAACACCGCAATGGCGTTATGGGACGAGCGAGTTCGCGCACCTTGCGCTGTACCCTTCGAGTTCGATGAATTTCAGACGACGAAAGCGCGCGATCCGCCATGAAGAGGCTCATGGGGCAGAAGACTCCCCCGCCCAAAAAGTCATGGATCATCCCGCCGTTCCACAGGGCGAGCCGGAACTCATCGATACACCGGCCCAACTCGAAGCGTTCATGAATCATGTCCGCACCGAGGGCAGTTTTGCATTCGACACCGAGTTCATCGGCGAAGAAACATTCATACCGCTGATCTGCCTGATTCAACTCGCCACGCGATCACGGCTGGCGCTGATCGATCCCTTTGCCTTTGAGGGCACGACACTCAATGTTGTCTGGGAAGCGGTCTGCGATCCAACGCTTTTGAAGATCGTGCACGCCGGTGGACAAGACATCAACGCCGCGCAGCGCTACACAAACCGTCCGGCGCGCAATGTCATTGACACCCAGATCGCTGCGGGATTCATCGGCATGCCCTGGCCATCGAGCCTGGGGAATGTGGTGCACGCCGTCGCAGAACTTCGGCTCAACAAGGGACACACCTTTACAGAGTGGGACTCGCGGCCGCTCTCGAAATCGCAGCTGGCATACGCCGCTGATGATGTCCGTTACCTGCCACTTGTCTGGCAGTTGCAGCAGGAGCGGCTGGATTCGCTCCAACGAAAGGCCTGGGCGATCTCCGAGAGCGAGGAGTCGCTGCGAACTTCGGATGAGTTTCTGCCAGAGAGTCAGGTTCGGCGGGCCGCCCGGGGAATGGGATTGCGTCCGCGGGTCATGACCATCCTGCGTGAATTGGTCATCCTGCGCTATTCGATCGCAGAGGCCAAGAACCTGCCGCCGCGCACGGTGCTTCCCGACAGCCCGATGCTTGAGATTGCGCGGCGCAAGGTGGCGACCCCCGAGGAACTGAGCGAGATTCGCGCATTCCCAAGACAGACTGCCACCGAGTTTGGCGCAGAGATCGTGCGAACAATTGCGGCCGCGCGCGAACTTCCAATCGATCGCGATCGCGTGTGGACGGTTCCCGAGGAGAGTGCCGAGGATCGCACCCGCATCGATGCGCTCTGGTCCATCATCTCGATGCGCGCCATCTCGATGGGGATCGCCACCGCACTCATCCTCACCCGCAGCGAACTCTCGCGGTGGTACCTCGCCCGCACGACTGCGCCGGCGCCACTCTTCCCACTTGATTCGTGGCGCCACGAAGCGATCGGAAAGTGGCTCGAGAGTTTTCTCGATGGCAATGAGATCCTCAAACTTGGCTGGAAAGATGGAGGACCGATCGTTCCATGACGCACTGGGATCCGAGGCCGCCGACTCCTTCCACACGCACCGATCACGCCGTGCAGTTAGAAGGCGATCACCTGCAAGGCAAGCGAATCGCCCTCTTGATCACCGGGGGAATTGCGGCGATGAAAGCGCCGATGCTGGCGCGCGCGCTGCGCCGCCAGGGAGCCGATGTGACCGCATTTGTCTCCGACGAGGGACTTCGCTTCGTCACCGCCGACACACTGGCGTGGGCGACCGATCGACCCGTCGTCTCGAAGCTCGGTCCACGCGCGGAACATCTCTCCGACTCGGATCGATTCCACGCCTATCTCGTGGCCCCCGCGACTTACAACACAATCAACAAGATGGCCTGCGGAATTGCCGATGGTCCGCTGACCGCCACGCTCGCATCCGCTCTCGGTCGACTCGAGCGCGGCGAGTGCGCGGTGCTTGTCTGTCCAACGATGCATGGATCGATGCACACCCGCATACTCACCGAAAGTCTCGAGCGGCTGCAACGATTCGGCGTGACCGTCGTGCCGCCGCGCGACGATTCTGGCAAGCACAATCTGCCGGATGAGGAGCCGATTGTGGTCGCCGTCTCGCGCGCCACAAGCACCTCCCCGCTGCGCGGCAAGCGAATCCTGGTGACGGGTGGTCCGGTTCCGACCGCACTCGATGCGGTGCGCCGAATCGGAAGTCGTTTCACCGGTGCACTCGGCGTTGAAATCGCGCGCGATCTTGCCTACCGCGGCGCTGATGTCAATCTCATTCTCGGTACGGGCAGCGTTGCCGCACCGCCCTGGCTGCATGCCTGCACCGCACACTCGGTTGAGGAGTACAGCTCGATGGTCCTGAGTGCGCTGGGCGCATCGGCGCATCAGTCTGCGGTTCTGAGTGCAGCCGTCGCCGACTTTGAACCCGCCCAGGTGCGCGCCGGCAAGGTGAAGACCGCCGATGGATCGTGGACGGTGCAACTGCAACCGACCGCCAAGGTCATCGATGCGATCCACAAACAGTTTCCGGCACTGCATATGGTTGGATTCAAGTACGAAGAGAATTCGTCGCATGAGGGTCTCATGGCGATCGCCCGCCAGCGTGCGGCAATCCACGGTGCCTGCGTTGCAAATCGCGGCGAGGAGAATGCCAGGGGCACGACCCAAGTTGCCTGGCTGGTCACACCGGGGCACGATCCCATTCGCCTCGAAGGGAAGCCGGCCATCGCCGCCGCCATTCGTATGCATCTCGAACAGTTCGCAGCGACACATCGCATGGCGCACAACTAACGAGGCGGCGAGACAAGCACATGGCAAAGCGCATCTGGGTTACCGCAGACACACACTTTGGACACGCCGAGGCAATCGGGCTCTTCGCCCGACCGATCGCCGCAGGCGATGTCACAGCTATGGATGAATTCCTGCTTGAGCGGATCAACAGCCGGGTGAATCGCGGCGACTTTCTGCTGCATCTGGGCGACTTCACAGGACCGCGCCAGTGGAAGGGCGAAGCGGGCGATGCCAGCATGCAATACACGGCCGCGCTTCGCGCACGCATTCGCTGCAAGCGGATCGAAATCGTTCGCGGCAACCACGACCCATCGCGCAAGCGGCTCAGAAATTTCTTCGACGACTCGCATGAGTTGCTCTCGTTGCGGGGTTGGGCAGGCGGCGAGGAGCGCATCGTCTGCTGTCATTACCCGCTGCGAACTTGGCAGGGAATCTTTGATGGTGCTGCGCATCTCTATGGTCACACCCATGGCACATTCGAGGCGGTTGGTCGCAGTTGCGATGTTGGGGTTGATTGCTGGGAATATGGACCGGTGCTGCTCGACGAAGTTGTCGCCCGACTGACTGGACAACCCGCACCGTCGCGCGAAGAATCACTGCCCCGTCGTCAGCCGATGCGAAAGCCTGAGTCGAATGAGCAAGGTGCGAAAGAACCAACGCTCTGAGCGCGCAGGTTGGCATCGGTCACGACCGCCGGATCAGGCGCCGCTTCTAGGAGTGACGCCCACGGTGGGACGATGATCACAACGAACGAAAAACCACCCGCCAATGTCACTGGACCATCGGGACAGTGC
>SIAB01000027.1 GCA_009692015.1 Phycisphaerales bacterium | reverse complement strand
GAGGGGGATCGTGTCGTGTCGCGGTCAGGGGATTCGTCTCGTTCCCTACCGCTCCCACTCTGGCTTCTGCCATCCCGAAACACGGGCCGACGCATCGAAGTAAATCACCCACACGCGGCTCGGCGGCGGTTGATCCTGAAACATCGAACTCGTGGCAATCGACGAGAGATTGTCGCCATATTGCCAGCGCGCGGGAACATCGACGGCACCGCTCTTGTTGAGCTGCGCCGGATAGCGGGAAGAGGGTTCGCCCATCAGCGCAAGAACCTCTGTCCGATCCATTCCCTCTTTGAGTCGCTCGAATGTCCCGGGCGCTGGCGTGTGGCACGCCGCGACAACCATGAGGACGCCGCCAAGGCTCAAGAGCCGCGCCGCGCGCCAAACAGTGCCTCGCCAATTCATCGCTTGAGAATAACTGCTCAATCGCACACAATGGGTGGCGATGACACCCTCCACAGCATCAATCCAAACTTCTGACGCGAACAAAGCATTGATTCAGGGGCTTGTGGCGACCCATGGCGCGGCTGAACGAGGGCGCATCGTTCGCGGTGTTGCGCAAGTGAGCGCCGCATGGCGAATCGATGATGGTTCGCCGAAGGAGCTCTGCGATTTCTGCACAGCGCGATTTGTGCCCGAGGGAGCGCAACTCACGCGACTGCTCGCACGGCTCGAGGGCGCACTTGAACAGATCGAGGGACATCTCTATGAAATGCGCCGAACGCTGCGCCGCCACAGCGATCTTGCGGGCGATGAGTTCGCGGGGATCGATGACATGCTGGCGACATTCGATCCTGCGCCGGATCTGTCGGAGCAGATGTATCAACAGAAGATTGGTTTCGTCGCGCTGCTGAATTTTCCGCGCGAGCCACTCGCCGCGATGCTCGAACAGGGAGCGTCGTGGGATTCTGAAGCTTGGGCGCGTGTGCGCATCGCGCAGAATTTCACGGCGCGACTGCCAAAGGAACTCGCCGATGAATCGCGCCGTGTCAGTCACGCCTGCCAACAGTGGGTCGCTGCATTTCACATTCCGGTGGGCACGCTGGTCGACTCAACTGGCGCGCGCTGGTTCGAGAAGGACCGCGCGCTCCTCACGCACTGGATCGTGCGCGAGGAAATCAAGGGGCAATACAACGACCCAACCGGCATCACCCGCCAACGCGCGCTCGCGGGAGTGCTGGCCCGGGCAATCGATGGGGGTGTTCCCACAAGCGTGATGGATCGCTCGAACACGCTCGACTGGAACGCCCAGGCGAACACACTCGCCGGCGCGCGCGTGCGCGGCGAGACTATGGGGCTGGTGCGCTATGAACGATGGATCGACCAGTTCAAACTTGCGCAGAAATATGATGCCTTCTATCCCGAGTATCCCACCGCGATCGCCCGCAAGTTTGAACTCGCACGAGAGATGTCTGAGGCGCAGGTCGAGCAGTTGCTGACGGACCTGCTCGATCACCCCGTTCGCAAGGAACTCGCTGCGTTCCTGCGCGCGCGCCTCGACCGCGCACTCGAACCATTCGACATTTACTACGACGACATCGCCGAATCCCGACCCGCAGCGGAACTCAATGCCGCCGTGCGCGCCCTCTTCCCCGACGAGAAGGCATTCGAGCGCGCGCTTCCACAGACGCTGAGATCGCTTGGTTACACAGCAGAGGACGCAGACTTTCTGGGATCCCGCATCCGCGTCGAGATTGCCCGAGGCTCTGGTCACGCCATGCGCCCCTACCTCACCGAGTACAGCGCGTGGCTGCGAACAGGGCGACTCAAAGACGAACTTGGCTGGGATGGCTTCGACACGGCGATGCATGAACTCGGCCACAACCTCGAACAACTCTGCTCGACATTCTTCGCACCCCGTCCATCACTGCGCGGTGTGCCAAACACCGCCTGCACCGAGGCCTTTGCGTTTCTCTATCAGTCGCTCGGGAAGCGGGTGCTCGGAATTGAACCCGCCGGTGGTGCGCAGCGCGCATTTGCAATCGACACGGTGCAGACCATGCTCGCGGCAGCACAAATTGCCGGACCGAGTTTGCTTGAACTGCATGTGTGGCGCTGGCTCTATGCAAATCCATCGGCGACTGCGGCCGAGTTGCGCACCGAGGTTCTCGCAATCGCAGATCGGCTCTGGACTCGTTTCTACCAACGCGACTTCGGACCAGATCCATATCGCCTGCTGGCGGCCTATCAACACATGATCGGGCATCCGCTCTATCTCGCGGACTACACGCTCGGACATGTGATGAGTCACCAGATTCGATCGTTCATGCGCGACAAAGAGATCGCCGCCGAGACAAAGCGGATCACATCGATCGGACAATTCACTCCAGAACTCTGGATGCTTCGTGCCGTTGGCGCAGGAGTCTCGATTGACTCACTCGCCAGCGACACGGGCGAGGCGCTGGCTCTGCTTACGCGCTGAAACTGCTACCGCAACCGCAGGATGAATTCGCGTTTGGGTTGTTGAATACAAACCCGCGTCCCATGATTTCATCCTTGAAATCGATGGTTGTTCCGTTGAGATAGAGATAAGACTTTGGATCACAGACCGCGCGAACGGTGAATGGCTCGCCGGACTGCGCTTCGGTCGCGGTTGCGACCGCAGTTGCCGTGGAGCCCGCCGCCTCGCCCGCGGCCGACTTCGCGACACGGCGCGTGAACGAGAATGCCCAACACTCATCGGAATCCTTCTGCACCTCGGTGAGGTCTAGGATGTATGAGAATCCCGAGCAACCGCCCCCCTTCACGCCGACGCGCAAGCAAATCTTGCCGGCATCGAGCCCTTGCTGTTGAATAATGGTGTCGATCTCACGGGCGGCGGTTTCAGTCACGATCAGAGGCATTTGAGATTCCTTATCCTTATGAGGTTGAGCACTTCGTAGCGGCGGATGTCGCGCCAGCTTTCTTCTTCCAATCCTCGATCGCACTTCGGATCGAGTCTTCTGCCAGAACGCTGCAGTGGATTTTCACGGGCGGCAAGCTGAGTTCGTCGACGATTTGGGTGTTTCGGATGGTCAGAGCTTCATCGACAGACTTGCCCTTGATCCACTCGGTGGCCAGCGATGAACTCGCAATCGCCGAGCCGCATCCGAAGCACTTGAACTTGGCATCCTCGATGATCCCCTGATCGCTCACGCGAATCTGCAACTGCATGACATCGCCGCACTCGGGAGCGCCGACGATGCCGATGCCGATGTCGCTGCGCTTGGCAACTTCCGTGGAAGTTCCGAACGAGCCCACATTGCGCGGGTTTTCGTAGTGGTCGATGACTTTGCTGCTGTATGCCATAGTGTTTCTCCGTCAGTGGGATTGCCAGACGATCTTGGAGAGGTCGATCCCCTCTTTGTGCAGGTCGTAGAGAGGACTCAGTCGCCGCAGGTGATTGACGGCGGTCTCGATCATCTCGATCGACGCGTCGATGTCTGCCTCGGTTGTCCAGCGACCGAGCGAGAGGCGCAATGACGAATGCGCCAGGTCGTCACCGATCCCAAGACTCTTGAGCACATACGAAGGTTCAAGACTCGCACTCGTGCAAGCAGAGCCTGATGAGCAGGCGATCTCGCGAACGCCCATCATGAGACTCTCACCTTCGACGAACCCAAACGAGATATTCGAAATGTTCGCGACCCGTCGGGTGGGGTGACCATTGACAACCGTCACCTCAAGGCGCTTCACCAGTTCCGTTTCGAGACGGGTGCGCAGCGCCAGCAATCGCTCGCGCTCCGAATCCATCGACTGCAGGCAGAGCTCGCAGGCCTTGCCGAAGCCGACGATTCCAGAGACATTCTGGGTGCCGGAGCGCATACCCCGCTCCTGTCCCCCGCCATCCTGCAATGCCTCGAGGCGAACGCGGGGCTTGCGGCGACGGACATAGAGCGCGCCGACCCCCTTGGGTCCATAAATCTTGTGACCGCTCCAAGAAAGCAAATCAATCTGATCTGCTTCGACATTGGTCGGCATCTTGCCAACCCACTGGGTGGCATCGGTGTGAAAAATGATCTCGCGTTCGTGGCAGAGGCGACCAATCTCTGGAACCTCATTGATTGTGCCGAGTTCGTTGTTCACCCACATGATGGTCACCAGAATGGTGTCGGGTCGGATCGCAGCGGCGACCATCGCGGCGGTGATCACACCATCGGCTGGCGGCTGGATGAACGTCGCGTCGAAACCTTCGCGCATCAGGCGGCGCACTGGATCGAGCACGGCCTTGTGCTCGTGCGCCGCAGTCACGATGTGGCCGCGACCGGTCTGCCCAGCTCCAGCGCGCGCATAAATCTCGGCGGCACCCTTGATGGCCAGATTGTTCGACTCCGTCGAGCCGGAGGTAAAGATGATTTCCTTCGGCTGCGCACCAACTAACTTGGCGGACTGTTCGCGGGCGACCTCGATCCCGTCCTCGGCCTTCCACCCAAACTGGTGGTTGCGCGATCCTGCATTTCCGAAAAATTCGGTGAAATAGGGAAGCATCGCTTCAACCACCCGCGGATCGCACCGGGTAGTCGCGGCGTTGTCGAGGTAGATTGGCTGCTTGGGTTGTTTATTCGATGAAATCACGGACTTCCTTCTCGTAAATTGAGACTCATTCTCAACTCCAGAGTGTAGTAAGGAGTCCTCCCCGTTCGAGGTAACCAAAGTGGAAATTGTTGATCGACTCGAAGATCTTGGCGCCTGGGCTGGCGTGACGCTCATTCCAACGATGGGCGCGCTCCATGAAGGGCATGCCTCCCTCATCCGCGCGGCGGTATCGAGTGGGGATCGCGCGCTCGTCACGGTTTTCGTGAATCCAACGCAGTTTGGAGCCGGTGAGGACTTTGGCCGATATCCGCGAACCTTGGTCGGCGATCTCGAGCTGGCAGCTTCTTCGGGTGCATCCGCTGTCTTTCTGCCGTCGATTGAGATGGTCTATCCAGAGGGCGTTTCGGCGGCGGCGGATCAAGCGCTTTCGATTGCGCTTCCACCCTCTGCAACGGAACCACAACTCGAAGAGGCTTGGCGGCCAACACACTTTGGCGGTGTCGTGCAAGTGGTCGCACGACTCTTTGATCTCTGCAAACCATCGCGCGCATTTTTTGGCGAGAAGGACTATCAACAACTCCGAGTGATCACAGAACTTGTTGCAATGAATCCGCGGCGATGGCCAGCCCTCAAGATCATCCCCTGTCCAACCGTGCGCGAGAGCGATGGACTCGCGATGAGCAGTCGAAATCGTTTTCTCAATTCCCAGCAGCGAAGTTCAGCACTTGGACTCTCGAGGGCGCTCTCGGCAGCGGGCGAACTCGCCGCGCGGTCGGCCGATTGTGCGCAACTCGAGGCGTGTATGCGCGCCGTCTTGGATTCGCATGGACTCGAAATCCAGTATGCGGTTGTTCGCCACGAAGGCTCCCTGCTCGCGACAGATTGCCGCGCCGGGGTCGGCCGCGCGCTCATCGCAGCCACACTGGGATCGGTACGGCTCATCGACAACGCCCGTGTTTCATTTGCCAGGGAGTCTGGCTAAACTCACTGCATGCGCACCGTTTCATCTGCGGCACTAACGCTGGTCTTGAGTTGCCTCATGCCCAGTGCTTTCGGTCAATATCGCGGTGGTTTCGAACCAGTCAAGCCTGCGACTCCGGCTGCACCAGCTGCGACTCCGGCTGCACCAGCTGCGACTCCTGCCGCTGAGCCCGAGACCGAGCCTGCGCCCGAGGAAGTTGCCGATCCCCAAGCCACAGATCCCAAGCCGATGCCGAAGGCACCCCCCGCGGCGAGGAGTGAGCCGCCAGCGCCGGCGAAGCCCAAGGAAGAACTCACGCGCTTCGATTGCACCGCTCCAGAAAAGTCCTGGCTCGCGCGGCTCGATCCTGCTGATCGCGCCGCCATCGAAGCGGGACTCGGTTACGCAATGCCGGCGATCACTGCCAAGGTCGAGTGGGTTGGCGAAGTCGCAACGAAATCCCAGCCCAGTTTGAAGGGGAAGGTCGTCATTATTCAGAGCCTCGACTCCAACTCCAATGGCACAGGATCGGTCGACAAGATCATCACTGCCCTGAAGGCCACCGAGTCGGACGCTGGACTGGTGGTGATCGGCGTGCAGATTCCAGTCAAGGTCGATGCTTCGATCACGCGGCTTGCGAAGTCAAAGTCCAAGGCGAATCTCTGTGTCGATCGCGACGGCAGTTGGTGCGATGCACTCGGCGCGTACAAGAAACCCGTCAATCTGGTGATCGACCGAAGTGGTGCGATCCGCTATGCCGGTCTGACCGAGAAGGGTGTCGCCGCAGCGGCGAAGTTGCTCCTCGAGGAAACCCCCCGGGATGCCGCGCCGGCGCAGCGCCCGATTGAGAGCGCGGCTCCTGCAGCGCCGGTTGCATTTCCGATGTTTACCGAACCAGTCAGCAGCGTGTCTGATCTGCGCGGCAAGCCCAGCCCAGAACTGGTTGTCGATCGCTGGATCACCGACGAGCCAGCCACCACTGGCAAGGTCATCATCGTGGATTTCTTCTTCACGGGATGCCCCCCCTGTCGTGCGGCGATCCCGCACATGAACGAAATCGCAAGTCACTACAAGGACTCCGTCTCGGTTGTCGGAGTCTCCTTCGAGACGAAGTCGACCTTCGATTCTGGGCTCAAGAAGCACAGGCTGAAGGAACGCGATTTCGACTACGCCATTGGATTGGACACCAGCAGGCGGATCATCAATGCCTTTGGAGTTCAGGGGTATCCATCGATTGCGATCATCTCGAGCGACGGCATCGTGCGGTGGCAGGGACACCCGGGTTCACTGACCAACGCCGTGATCGATTCGATCGTGGCAGCAAACGCGCAGTTGGCCGCGGGCTCTCGCCCCAAGGGATCCACCACCCGCGGCTGGGTGAAGTCGACCGGCTAAGAAGTGCGCTCGAGCGCGGCGTCGGCGATGGTGAGCAGCATCTGACTTGCGGCACTCGGATGAAGCACTGACAATCGGCCCTTCGCGCGCACAACGAATTCCATGGCGCGTGCGCGCGCGGCCTGCAGCGAACCCGTCGACTCGACGCATTCCAAGAGCAGCGTGACATCACCCCGCTGGATCGCGTCAATGCTCTTGGCTCGCTCAGGGGAAGCGCAGCGCGAAAGGTGAATCACCACAGGAAGCGTGAGTTTTCCCTTGCGCAGGTCAATGCCGAGCGTCTTTCCGACAATCTGCTCATCGCCCACGAGGTCGAGAATGTCGTCCTGAATCTGGAAAGCGATCCCCAACTCTTCGCCATACAGCCGCAGTAATTCGCACAATTCGGGTGGCGCCCCGGCGAGTCGAGAAGCCAGCCCGCAGCACGCACCGGCGAGCACACCGGTCTTTCGGCGAATGATCTCAAAGTATGTTTGGTCATCGAGCGCCAGGTTGCCGCGGTGCGAGAGTTGCAAGATTTCTCCGGCACACAACTGGGTGGTCATACCTCCCAGCGCGGCGTTGAGCCAGGGTTCACCGACACCGGAGCAGAGGTGGAACGCACTCGAGATGAGAAAGTCACCCAACATCACCGCCGTCTCATTGCCGCGAAGACTATTGACCGTCGCACCGCCACGGCGCAGGTCTGCCTCGTCGAGCACATCATCGTGCACCAGGGTTGACATATGGATCATCTCGACAACCGCCGCGAGTGTGTTGAGTCGTTGATCGACCAGATCGTCGGCGGGTTGGTGCGCGCGCACCGCGATTCCCGCGGTCACCACCAGTGTTGGACGAAGCATCTTGCCGCGATACCGCTCGACATGCTGGGTGAGGTTGTTGACTGCGGCGAGGTCGTTGGTGAGCGCCCGCTCGAAGAGGCGCGCCACATCGCCCAGCCGAACCGCGAGCACATCGGAGAGCGCATCAGTTTCGGAGGGCAGGTTCATCGCAGTATCAATCGTAGATGGAGGAGCGTGCCCCACCTCAATTCTCGGCGACGATGTAGACGATCCACCCCTCGCATGCTTCGCCACTTCGCGAGGGCTTGAAGACGCCATTGCCTTCTCCGGACTTTCGATCGGTTCCCTCCCAATAAACCACCGGAGCGTGGAATCCAGCCTCGATCAGCAGTTCCTTGATCTCGGCAAGAGTCCAGAGTCTCCAGACATAGGTGAATGCGCGGCGCATTTCACTCCCGTCGGGAAATCGAAAGTGAATGTGGTTGGTGACTTCGTGGGTGATCGGACTCACCCGTGCCTGATGCCAGACATAGGTGAATCCATCGAGCGACCGTTCCTCTTCACCAATCGACCAGGAGCCCGACCCACCATAGGCATCAATGACAATCATGCCACCGGCTGCGACTCCCTGGCGCGCATGGATAAAGAACTCGAGCAGTTGCGCGCGGGTTCGAAAGATGAAGTAGCTGAAGTTCAGCGCGACCAGCACATCGGCCGGATCGGTGCGCACCTTGTTGACATCACCCTTCTTGAGTTGAATGCGCGTGCGCGCCGCCAGTGGCAGCGATGCGATGCGCTCGCGACCTTTGCGCAGCACCGCTGGGTCGAGGTCAATGCCGACGGCGGTGTTCGTATTGCGCCAACTCACCCATTCACGAGCGAGCAGTCCTGTGCCGCAGAAGTCCTCGCGCAGCGAGTGCGGCGTGCGATGCTGGCGCTGCCGAAAGACGCGATCAATGAAGGCACAATCCGATTCGGTGCCCTGAACCGAGAGTTCGTAGAGCTCGTGCCGATCGGAATTCGCCGCAGTTCGCCAGTGACGAACACGCCCGGACTTCTTTCTCGTTGTCTTCGCCATGGGGGCGAGAAGTCTAATGGGTTGCTGGTCGCGCGGGGGCCGCGTTTCGCAACCACACGAAAATCTCTGAGCAGTCTGGCTTGTCGGTGGCGATCCGCACCAAGAGCGTGGTCCACACTCCGCTTGAATCGAAGGCGAATCCTGCATGGGCCGGGATCGCCCGGGCCAGGGCATCAACAAGGGTCCAGTCGATCGACAGCGAATGATCCGTTCCAGGATCAATCGATCGGGTGATCGCAACGGGAGGATCCGCGCCGATGATCGTGAAGGGAGCATCATCGGATGACTCCACTTGGAAGGATCCATCGGGATTGACATCGCGCGAGATGCCGCTGGGTGTCGAGCGCAGCGGGGAGCGCACCTCATAGCGAATCTGGATTCGTCCCAGCGGCTTGGACTCCTCGTCGATGAACCGGATGAACTGTTGCTTGCGCCCCTGACCCCAGAGTTCAAGCCGAATGTTGATTGCGACTTCGCCGCCTGGTGGGATTTCAGTATTCGGCTGGAGATCCGGGATCGTGCAGCCGCAGGTCGCCACAAATCCGCGCAGCCGAAGCGGCTTGTCCGAATTGTTTCGAAGGACCGCCGCAATCGGTGCAGGGAGATCGCACTGCGTCACGATGCCACAATCAACTTGGTCTGGGCTGACGCTCAGTGGTTGCTCTGTCACAGCCGCAGCGATTGGCAGGGTCGTTGCAATCGGTGCGCTCATACATCCACCGAGTGTGACGAGAAGACACACGAGACGTGGGAGCGTCGGGCTCATATGGGCAAGCCTACGATCAACGGGTTCCAGATTCCAACAGGATCAGTAGCGATAGAGCGCTGGTTTGTAGGGTCCCTCGACCGGGATACCGAGGTACTCGGACTGCTTGGCAGTCAACTTGGAGAGCCGCACACCCAACTTGTCGAGGTGCAAGCGCGCCACGCGCTCATCGAGCAACTTGGGAAGGGTGTAGACCTTCTTCTCGTACTTCTCGGCACCCAAGTGCAACTCGAGTTGCGCGAGAACCTGGTTGGTGAAGCTGCTGCTCATCACGAATGATGGATGACCCGTGGCGCATCCGAGATTGAGCAGGCGACCTTCGGCGAGAACGATGATCGATCGGCCGGTCGCGAAGCACCATTCATCCACTTGCGGCTTGATATTGACCTTGCGAATGCCGGCGAGAGCCGCGAGTCCAGCCATATCGATCTCGTTGTCAAAGTGGCCGATGTTTCCGACGATCGCCTTGTCCTTCATGCGCTTCATGAGATCCGCGGTGATGACATTGCAATTGCCTGTGGCTGTGATGAAGAGGTCGGCGGTCTCGACGGCATCCTCGACCGTCACCACCTCATAGCCCTCCATGCAGGCCTGCAGCGCGCAAATGGGATCGATCTCGGTGACCTTCACGCGGCAACCTTGACCACGCAGGCTGTGGGCGCATCCCTTGCCAACATCGCCGAAGCCAAGCACGACGGCGATCTTTCCGCCGAGCATTACATCGGTGGCGCGCATGATTCCATCGACGCAGGAGTGGCGGCATCCATAGAGATTGTCGAACTTGCTCTTGGTGACCGAGTCATTGACATTGATGGCGGGAAAGAGCAGTTGCTTGGCATCTTGCATCTGCTGCAAGCGATGCACGCCGGTCGTGGTCTCTTCGCTGACCCCGCGAATGTGCGGCACGAGCCGACCAAAGAGACCCTGGAACGACTTCGCTAGGTCGTGCAGCAGCTGCAGCACCACTTGGAATTCTTCGCTCTCGGCAGTCGCTGGGCTGGGAATCTCTCCTGCTTTTTCATACTGGAGTCCCTTGTGCACCAGCATGGTGAGGTCGCCGCCATCGTCGAGAATGAGTGTTGGTCCTTGGCCATCTGGCCAGTTCATCGCCTGAAAGGTGCACCACCAATACTCTGCGAGCGTCTCGCCCTTCCATGCAAAGACGGGGATCCCAGCCGGCTTGGCGATCGTCCCGCTCGGACCGACCGCGACTGCGGCGGCGGCGTGATCCTGGGTGGAGAAGATGTTGCACGAGGCCCAGCGCACTTGCGCGCCAAGATGGACGAGGGTTTCGATCAGCACTGCAGTCTGGATGGTCATATGCAGCGATCCAGAAATTCGAGCTCCCTTCAGCGGCAACTTGCCCTTGAACTCGGTGCGCAGCGACATCAGTCCGGGCATCTCGATTTCCGCGAGTTCGATCTCCTTGCGTCCGAAACGGACGGTCTCAGCGCTCAGATCCTTCACCCAGAATGGCGGAGTCGCCTGGAGCGACAAGTTGGTGTTCATGAAGTTGGGCATGGTGGTGGATGGGGCAGTGGCGGTGGTGGTCACGGTCGATTGTCCTTCTTGGTCTGTGCGGGTGGAAGCATCCGTCTATCCGGATGAACGAATCATAGCGATTGTCGCCCGACAGTCCAGACGAATCGCTTGGCTGTTACAGTCGCCGTCTATGAAGCACAACACGCCGCGAATCCTGCTCCTCTCTGCCGCACTGCTGACCCTGACCGCCAGCGGCTCCCTCGCCAGCTCGCGGGTTGCGGCTGATGCAAAGGGAGCCCCCTACCCGCTTCCAAACTGCCCAGTCTCTGGTCAACCGCTGGGGAGCGACCCCACCATCTTGGTGATGGAAGACCCAAGCAACCCGCTCAACGATGGTCGTGAAATCCGATTCTGCTGCCCAAAGTGCGTGGCCTCATTTTCAGCAGACCCCTCGAAATTCCTCCCTGCGATCGACGCAGCAATCATTGCCCAGCAGAGCGCCCGCTACCCACTCACCTACTGCGTGGTGATGACCGAAGATCCACTGCCGACTGCCGGGAGTCCTGACTTCGACAAGGTGAAGGACATCGTCGTACTCAATGACATGATCCGCATCTGCTGCCCAGGATGCGCCAAGAAAATCAAGAAGGACCCTGCCAAGTTTGTGGCGATGGTTCACGCGGCCGCGATTGCTGCGCAGAAGAAGGATTACCCGCTCGTGACCTGCCCGATTTCTGGAGAGGCGCTCGATGCCGACGCGGCGGAGATTGTGATCGGCGAGCGGCTGGTGCGGCTCTGTTGCGATGGCTGCGCCAAGAAGGCGCGGGCAAATCCCACCGCGATCTTCGCGAAGTTGGATGCCGCCGCTGCCCCGAAAGCTGCGCCGGCGACTCCCGCGACCCCGGCGACGCCAGCCAAGACGAAGTGACTGCCAGCGCACGCGCGGCGGCGCGCGACGCGCCTCAGTGTTTGGTCATGAGCAGGCTGAAAAGCCCGGGTCCTTGAGCAGTTGTCACGGGAGCGATACGGCTCCAGCGATCGAGCGTCATCGAACTTTTGGCGGCCCAGGCGACCGCGTCGCGCTGCGAGAATCCAAGGTGCTGATGCGCCATCGTGGTTCGATATTCGACGCGGGTGTGCTCCACCATATCGATGACCAGCAACCGTCCGCCCACTTTGAGCGTGCGGGCAATCTCCACCACGGCTGCGCCGGGGTCAGCAACATGATGCAAGAGCAGCATCGCGACGGCCGCGTCAAGGGTCCGCGCCTTCAGTGGCAGACTCATCACATCGCCACGGCGAAACTCAACATTGCGTGCCCGACTCAGCCGTCGCCGCGCTGCATCGAGCATCGAAGGCTCACGATCGATCGCGATCACCCGACCAACATAGGGAGCAATCCGCTCCGACACTTCGCCTGTGCCGCAACCAAGGTCGGCGACCACCGACTTGGGATCGAGCAACCCAAGCACGGCATCAGAACCGATCGACTCGCCGAACAGCGTGCGGCGAATCGAGTCCCACTCCCCGCCGACGCGACCAAAGAATCCGCGGCTGGCGATCCGCCGTGCTGCGATCACCGCCGCGAGTCGCGCATCGTCATCTTCGGATTGCGCCGAACCCTCGAACCGCTCGCGGGTCAATCGCCAAAGTGCGCGAACATCTTCGGCGAGAAGCGCGTGATTCGCGGGGTCTGCGCGATAGAGACTCGTCGTTCCCTCCACACGGCGCGAAACAAATTGCGCGTCGAAGAGCGGCTTGATGTGTCGGCTCGCTGTTGATTGCGGCATTTGCAGCGCCTTGGCGATCTCCCCGACTGCAAGCTCATACGACTCGAGCGCGCGCAGGACCCGCAGCCGCGCGGGATCGCTCAGCATTGCCAAGAGCGCGGTCCACTCTTTGCTGCTCTGCGTTTTCTTGGATCCTGCACCCGATGCGCTCGGCCCACTTGCCATCGGATCAAATCCCTGGTGGGAGCGCGGTCCTGCCGTCAAGCACGACTCCCTGCGATGCGAGCAGTTGGATCACGCGCGGATCGGTCGCAGAGATCCCGTATGCCTGCCGCAATCGACGCGCGCCCTCGGTGGTGTTGCCTAAGCTCAGTTGCAGCACTGCAAGTTGGTAGTAGGGCTCGGTCGTGCGCGGCCGCACGACGCCGCTATCCACTTCGATCGCGGCCTGATAAGCAAGGAGCGCGCTGTCATTGTCTTTCAGCTTGATGGCGTATGCACCGAGCAAGACATAGGGTTCGTATCGACCCAGCGCGGCACCGGCGCCCCGCAGGATCTGGTAGAGCTGACTCGAATCGCCCTGGAGAAAGAGCACCTCCGCGAGTGCGCCGACGACTTCGAGATTGCCTGGTGCGTGATCGTTTGCGGTCTCGAGGCAGCGCCGCGCGGTCACTAGGTCGCCGAGGTGCGACATCGCAATGCCGTACCCAAGTTCACCCTTCCAAAGCCCCGGTGAATTCTGCACCACAGGTTGCAGCACATCGGCCGCCTTCTGCCACTCGCCAAACTCCAAGTAGTGATTTCCGAGTTCGATTGATTGATCGGTTGATCGCGGTCCCGCGCATCCTGCTTGAAGCAGTGCGGTCGAAGAAATTAAAGCGAGTGAAGAGGCAATCCATCGCACAGTGTGTAGGCAGTCCATTGAAATTGATTGTACGGTCATCCGCGTGGAACGACGAGATGCACCGCTCTGGAAGCCGACTTCGATTCTTCGCCATGCGCAGGCCGATGGCACCTCGCACTTCGATTGGCTGCTAGGCGTCGTGGCGCACTGTGACAATCCACACTTGTTGATGGCACGCTGCTTTCGCTGCGCACTCTGCCCCAAATGGCCGATCCCCAGCGGGTCCAGTGCGATCCAGGAAATCGGAATGCACCGCTGGTTCTATCTGGGACTCTCGAAACCCTACGAACTCTCGCAAGGGCGCGGGATCGTCCACCCCGTCGCACGGGGAATGTGGCGCGAGGCCCAGGGCGAGTCGATCGGAGCGGACGAGATCCTCGAAGTTCTCTGGAGCGATTCGAAGGACCCACGCCAACTTCGCATCACCCCCGCTCCCGACGCGCGCGTCTTTGAAGTTGACCCCGTGCGATAGCCTTGGTGGACCGTGTGGCCACTCTATTCAAGCGCGTCAATCTTTGCCCTGCTCGCCGCCCTCTGCGGACTCTCGATCATCCTCGCCCTTCCCGGCATCTGGCTGATGATCCTGCTCGCGGTGATCCACGAGATTGTCTGTGCGATGTGGCTTGGATCCACCGGTGATTGGTTTGCGTGGACCGCAATCGGCATCGCCATCCTCATTGCCTTCGGTGCAGAGGTGGTCGAGCTTTTCGCCAGTGCCGGAGGGGCGATGGCGGGCGGCGCGTCCAAGTGGGGAATGCTGGGAGCACTGATCGGCGGAGTTGTTGGAGCGCTCCTCGGAACGGTGTTCATTCCGATTCCACTGATCGGCGGGATCGCCGGAGCTGCCGGCGGCGCCACAAGTGGTGCGATCGTGGGCGAAATCACCGGCGGACGCAAGTCGCTCAGGAGTTCGTTAGCTCCCGCAGCGGGCGCGGCAGTCGGTCGCCTGCTTGGAATGCTGGCAAAGGTTCCCTTCGCAATCGCGGCGTGGATCGTGTTGGTTGTTGGCGCGTTTTGGAGATAGCGCCCGCTGCGGCACTCACAATTCCGCCCGCGCTTGCCCTCTCGCCGCCTGCACGCTTGCCAGAACATCCGCCACCGGTATCAGCCTCTGCGTTCCAGCAGCGAGATCCTTCCAGGCAACCATCCCCTGCTCGAGCTCTGCCCCCAGAATGATCGCGTGTCGCGCGCGACACTTCCCCGCCTCGCTGAGCAACTTGCCAACATTGCGCGTTGCCTTGTACGAGTGTCGCACATGCAGTCCGCCTCGCCGCAGAGTCGCTGCGAGTTGCAACACCATCGCTTCGGCTTCAGGGGCGCCGGCCGAGACGAGAAAGACATCGGGTCGCGGCATCAATGAGTCGCCATCCGCTGCAGGAAGTTTCCCGCGGTCGTGCAGAAGTAATCCCAACACGACATCGCCCATGCCAAATCCGACGGCCGGCATCGAAGGACCTCCAAAGAGTTCGATCAACTTGTCGTAACGGCCTCCACCAGCGATGGCTCGTTCGGCACCACTTGCTTCGTGCAATTCAAAGACGGATCCCGTGTAGTAGGCGAGCCCTCGCACGATTCCAAAGTCGAGATCACACCAGGCGCCGAGATCCGCCGCGATGAGTCGGGTGCAGAGTTCGACGAGTGGCTCGGCATCAGCGGCGCTGCAACCAAGCGCGGCGCCGATGCTCCTCGCGTCGCTGTCAATCGGCAGTTTCGTGCGCGCAATCAAGCCGAGGCGCTCGGTCGCCGCGCTGCCGAGACCGATCGCTTCTGCCCGAACATCAAACTCTTTGGGCTCCATCTTTTCGCGGCGATCAAGCAACGCGAATGCATCGGCCAATCGCTCCTGCTGCGCCCCGAGCGCCTGCAGTGCAGCGGCGACCACACCACGATGACTCAGCCGCACCCGCACATCGGCTGGCGAGAGCCCAAGCCGCTCCATGGCGATGATCGCCGTCGAGAGCACATCCAACTCGGCCTGCGATCCCTCGACTCCGATCAGATCCACATTCCACTGAATGAACTCGCGCAGTCGCCCGCGCTGCGGTCTCTCGGCGCGGAAGTGGGTTGGGATCGCAAACCACTTGATCGGCTGAGGAAGGCTTGCGGCGCGCGCGGCAACCATACGCGCCAGCGTGGGGGTGAACTCCGGGCGCAGCGCATAATCGTCATCGCCGCCAGCCCGGCGAAAACTGAAGAGTTCGTTGATGATTCCCTCGCCGCTCTTGACGGTGTAGAGCGAGAGGTGCTCGAATGTCGGTCCATCGATCTCGTCGAACCCGTGGTCGATCGATGCCCCACGCCACGCCCGTTCGATGTGCCGGCGAATCGCCATCTCGGGAGGATAAAAGTCGCGCGTTCCCTTGGGCGGCTGACGATGGGCTGCGTCCGACATGAGTCGAGTGTATGAAAATGACCTGCCTGCGCGGCGGTACGCTCCGATCGCGTGACTTCTCGCCAGTCGACCGAGGTGCTTGTCCCTCTCTACAACGAGTCTGCGATCATCGGTCGGGTGCATGGCGCGTTCGTTCGATTCGCCGCGGCGCACCCCCATTGGCAGATCACATTCATCGACGATGGATCCACCGATGACACCGTCAAGATTCTGCGCGAATCGCTGCGCGGCAATGATGCCCAAGGCGCCATGCGCCTGATCGCCGCCGCGCGTAATGTCGGCAAGGCCGATGCGATCGCGCTTGGGATCGCCCAGTCATCGGCCCAGAAGGTGCTCTTCATCGACGGTGATCTCGCCTACGCGCTCGATCACCTTGACACCCTCGATCGCGCCCTCGATCGCGCCCCGATTGTCATTGGATCGCGCGCCGTTGCGGGTGGAGTCAAGAGTCGACGGCTGCTGCGCGGACTCTCGGGTGGCTCATACAACCTCCTCATGCGGCTGGTTCTTGGGCTGCCTTACCGGGACACCCAAGCTGGGCTGAAAGGATTTCGTGGAGATGCTGCCAAGGCTCTCTTCGCGCGGCGGCGCCAGCGCGGATTCGGTTTCGACGCAGAACTTCTCTTTATCGCCAAGAAACTCAAACTGGCAGTGGTCGAAGTTCCCGCCGCCGTCAGCGCCGACCACGCCGCGCTGGGAACCAATGTGCGAATCGTCCGCGATTCGATCGGCATGTTTCTGGGACTGATCCAGATTCGGATCGACGCGCTGCGCGGTCTCTACCGCACGCAACCAATCACCACTCTGGACCGCCTGCGTAACGACCAAACACATCTGCCAACGCCCTGACCATTTCGCCCAGCGTGCAGCGACCATGCGCCGCCGCGATCAGGGCCGGCATCGTGTTCTCGTCGCTGCGCGCGGCGCGACGAATCTCATCGAGGCAGCGCTTGACAGCATCAGAATCGCGCGCCTTTCGGAATGCTGACAGTCGATCGCACTGCACGGTCTCGACCGTGTGCGGAATCTGCAGGATCTCCATGTGTCGATCCTCGTTGCCCTCGGGGTAGGCGTTGACACCAACGATGATTCGATCCCCCGCTTCCATCTCCTGCCCAACGCGATAACTCGCCTCGGCGATGGCCCTGCGGAAATACCCCTTGTGGATTCCAGCAACGACGCCGCCCATCTCATCAACTTCGCGGATGATCGCATCGGCATCCTGTTGCATCTGATCGGTGAGTGCCTCGACATACCACGATCCACCCAGCGGATCAACCGTGCGGTGCACGCCAGTCTCGTGGGCGAGAATCTGCTGCGTGCGAAGTGCCACGCGCACCGCCTGTTCCGTGGGAAGGCCGAGCGTCTCGTCCATGCTGTCGGTATGCAGACTCTGACAACCGCCCAGAACTCCAGCCATCGCCTGATAGGCAACGCGCACAATGTTGTTGAGTGGTTGCTGCTCGGTGAGTGAGCAACCTGCGGTTTGGACATGGGTGCGCATGAGCCACGACCGTTCGCTCTTCGCGCCGAATCGCTCGCGCATCGCGTGAGCCCAGATTCGCCGCGCAGCGCGCAATTTGCAGATCTCCTCGAAGAACTCGTTGTGACTATTGAAGAAAAATGAAAGCCGCGGCGCGAATGCGTCAACCGGCAGTCCGCGCTTGAGACCCCACTCGACATACTCCATTCCATCGCGCAGGGTGAACGCCAATTCCTGCGTCGCGGTGGAACCCGCTTCGCGGATGTGATAGCCGCTGATCGAAACGCTGTTCCAGCGCGGCGTCTGCTGACCGGCGAATTCCATGGTGTCGACCACGAGCTTCACACTCGCTTCGGGGGGATAGATGAATTCGTTCTGGGCGTGAAACTCCTTGAGGATGTCGTTCTGCAGGGTGCCGCCGAGGCGATCCCAAGGGATGCCGCGCTCCTGCGCCATCGCCAGATACATCGCCCAAATCACAGCGGCTGGACCATTGATCGTCTGGCTCACGGTGACCTCGCCAATTGGAATGTCGGCGTAGAGGCGATCCATGTCGTCGATCGTGGAAATCGCCACGCCGCAGCGACCAACCTCGCCGACTGACAAGGGATCGTCCGAGTCTCGACCCATGAGCGTCGGTAAATCGAAGGCCGTCGAAAGACCTGTGTTTGCCTTGGTGCCCTGGGCGTTTTCGAGCAGGTACTTGAAGCGCTTGTTGGTGTCTTCGGCGCTGCCGAATCCCGCGAATTGCCGCATCGTCCAGAGCCTTCCGCGGTACATCGTCTCGTGAATCCCGCGGGTGTAGGGAAACTTTCCTGGCTGCCCGATGCGCACATCGGGCTTTGACTCATCGGCAGGATCGACCGTACGAACACTCTCGGGTCCGTAGGTCGCATCAACGACATAGCCAGAGAGGGTCACCGTTTCAGGATCGACTTGCGCGGCCTTGGCCGCATCCGCTGGAGTGGTCGTCGAGTTCACCGCAGTTTTCGCAGGCACCGTTGTCATGTTCACTTGTGATCGTAGCGCGCGCGCGCAGATCGATAGCATCCCCCGCCACCGTGACAACCAGCGTTTCCATCATCGTGCCGACCTATCGCGAAGCGCTGAACATCCCAGAACTCGCCAGACGCATCGACGCAGCGATGCGACCGACGGGTCATCCCTTTGATTTGTGGCTCATGGACGATCCTTCTGGGGATGGCGTCGAACGGGTCGTTCGCGATCTCGGATGTTCGTGGGTGCACCTGGTCACACGTACCCCGCCGCGCGGGCTTGGATTCGCGGTTCTGGAGGGACTTCGCAAGGCTCCAGGCGACATTCTCGTTGTGATGGACGCAGATCTCTCGCATCCGCCCGAGCGCATTCCAGATCTGGTCCGTGCCGCCGAGCAACCAGAAAATCACTTGGTGATCGGTTCGCGCTATGCAGCTGGCGGCACGATTGACGGTGGTTGGTCGATTCTGCGTCACATCAACAGCCGGGCCGCAACCGGGCTCGCGCGACTCTTCACCTGGGTCAAGGACCCGATGAGCGGTTTCCTGGCCATGCGCCGCGACATCCTCGACCGCGCCGCAGGAGAACTCGATCCGATTGGTTACAAGATCGGGCTCGAACTCATTGTGAAGTGTCGTTGTCGCAAGGTCGCAGAGGTGCCGATCCATTTCAGCGATCGCCAACTCGGCAAGAGCAAGATGGGGCTCAAGGAGCAGATCCGATATGTCGTGCATGTCCGCAGGCTTGCCCGCTGGAAGTATGGCGAACTCGCGCGCTTCGCCGAGTTTGGATTCGTGGGACTCAGTGGAGTCGTGGTCAACCTGCTGGTGGTCACACTGGTGAGCGATCAGTTGGTGCGCATGGGATTCGCAGAGAGCGCGCGACTCAATACCGCAGTCACGCTCGCCGTCTTTGCCTCGATGACCACGAATTTCTTCCTCAATCGAATGCTGACATTCGCCGACAAGGCGCCCGGACACCTCGGGCGGGAGTACCTCAAGTTCATCGCGGTCTGTCTGCTTGGCGGCGTGCTGAATTGGTGGGTGACCACGCGACTCGCTGCGGGATGGAAAGAAATCACGCTCGGATTGCAAGCGGCTGCCCTCTGCGGCGTCGCTGCGGGAATGTTTTTCAATTACATCGGATCGCGGCTCTTTGTGTTTCGAACCAAGCGCAGCTGAGACGAACCCGCGAGATCGCCGCAGGACCCACCGCGCGAATGCCCAATCGCGAGGTTGAATCGATCCGTTGGTGGGGACAACTCTTCACACTCTCGGCGGATACTCAAACACGCCGAGATTCGTCTTGTTTCCAAGGCGCCCCGCCGTCACCAATTGCCGCAACATCGGGCAGGGGAAAAACTTTGGGTCGCCCAGTTCGCGGTAGAGCACCATCATGATGTCATGGCACACATCGAGTCCGATGAAGTCTGCCAGGCGCAGCGGTCCCATCGGAAAATTGCAGCCCAGCACCATGATTTGATCGATGTCTTCTGGTTTGGCGACACCTTCCATCCAGGCGTAGAACGCCTCGTTGATCAGCGGCATCAGCACGCGATTCGAGACGAATCCCGCGCGATCATTGGCCAGAACCGGTGTCTTTCCCATGGTGCGGGCGAGATCGAGGGTGCGTGTCACGGTCTCGTCGCTGGTGGCGAGTCCGCGAATGACCTCGACCAGTTTCATCACTGGCACCGGATTGAAGAAGTGCATTCCAATCACCTGACTGGCGCGGGCTCCGGCGGCGGTTGCAATGTCGGTGATCGAAATCGAACTCGTGTTGGTTGCCAGCAGCGCGTCCGCTGCGAAGGTCTCGGCAAAGGATCGAAAGAGCTTCTTCTTGACCTCTGGATTTTCGCTGGCCGCTTCGACAACACACTCTGCATCCTTGAATGCTGTGAAGTCTGCTGCGTATTCAAGGCGCGCGGCTGTGGCTGCCGCATCGTCTGCGGTCATCTTCTGTTTCTCAACCAATCGCGCAATCTGCTTGGTGTGATAGCCCCGCGCCTTTTCGAGTTGCGCGGCGTTCACATCGATCTGCACTGCACGAATCCCGGACTGCGCGGCGGTGAGGGCGATCCCCGATCCCATGGTTCCTGCCCCGACGATGACGATGGTCTTCACTGGCTTTGACATAGGGGAGGGATTCTAGGGATCCTTCAGTCGTCCATATCGAGCGCAACATCCAGAAATCCCGCGCTGTGGGTCAATGCGCCCACGCTGATTCGATCGACACCCGTGCGGGCGATTGCGGCAATCGTGTCGAGACGCACTCCCCCCGACGCTTCGAGCAGCAGCGGCGAATGTTGGCCGACGCGCAGTCGAACTGCCTCGGCGAGTGAATCGACAGAGAAGTTGTCGAGCAGCGCGATGTCAACGACGCCCGCTGGTAGCGCCAAGAGCGCTTGAAACTGTTCCATCGTGTCGGCCTCGGCACAGACAAATCGAAGTGCGGTGCCAGCGCGACGAACCTTGAGCACCCCGTCATGAATTCGCGCCGCGTACTCCACCGGACTCAGTCCTGCAATGTGATTGTCCTTCACCAGCATTGCATCATCGAGACCCATTCGATGCAGGCATCCCCCGCCACATCGCACCGCATACTTCTGCAGCCACCTCAACCCTGGGATTGTCTTGCGCGTATCGCAGACCTTCACACTCGTGCCTGCGACTGCGGCGACATGCGCGGCGGTGAGCGTGGCCGTCGCCATCGCAATTCCGAGCAGGTTGAGGAGCGCGCGCTCATTTGGCAGAATGCTTGTGAGTGGACCGCGCAAATGCATCAAGGTCGCTCCTGCATCGACTCGCACACCGTCGGCGGCGCCATCGGCGCGGGAGCCCGACAAGCGCTCGTCCTGCGCGAGAAACCCCTCGAGCAATCCCAGTCCTGCGCACACTGCCGCCTGACGCGCCACGATTCTCGCAGTGCGAACCCTTCCCGCGTCACACATCGCCTGCGTCGTTACATCGTCCGCAGCGCCATCCTCGCGCAGCGCCACAGCGACCGTTCGCTCGAGATTTCCTGCAGAAAACTCGCGCCAAAGCGCAGGTAGTTCTGGGTCATTAAGAACAATCACCACCGCATTCTATTGCGGGGGCGTTGCTTGACTAGACCGCCACTTCTGCGCGGCGGCTCAGTGGCGGCGGCGGCGCGTGATCATTCCGGCGAGGGCGCCGAGTGCCAGAACCGCTGGGGATGGAACCACACCCAACATCACGGCTGAGCTCGATGCGTAGGTGTTGGCGCTGTTTGGTCCAAATGGAAGGAATGTGATCGAGTGGATCGCGTCACTCGTGCTCACGAAGCCCGCGAATGCCGAGTCAGACGAAGACGAATAGATGTACGAAACGCCGCCAGCTGAGATCCGCACGAAGCCGCCGGCGCGACCGAAGTCGACATCCGTGTTGAAAAAATCTCCACCGATCGCAAAGACATTCCCACTTGCAAATGTCAGCGTCAATGCGACATTTGGACTGTTGGTCGATAGGACCCCACCCTGTGCATACAGGCCGTTCGGTGCCTCTGCTGTCCAAGCAGAGTCTCCAGTGCCGCCCGTGAGGCCCGACGCATACCACCCAGAGTAACCCTGAAAATCCTCTGCCAGCGTCTGGCCGTTCATCGAGTCAACGATCGCGTTGAACACGCCAGAGTTGTTCGTGATGATGATCGCGGCATTCGCCTCGAAGGCCATCATCGAAAAGGTCGCGACAAAGAGTGATGAGATAAGGGAGCAAGGTGTGGTCATGGGGGACTCCAAAAATCCCTTGACCTCCATCCAAGTCTCTGGAAATCTACTCCGATTTCAACCCCGTTGCAAGCAC
>SIAB01000026.1 GCA_009692015.1 Phycisphaerales bacterium | reverse complement strand
GTGGCTTCAGTCGCGGCATCCGCACTTTCGCTCAATGCGTCGGGCGCAGTCATCGCAAGTTGGTCAATGGCTACGGCGATCGCGACCGGAACCGTGGGGACCTCCTACAACTACGGTGCGGCCGATGGCGGGGAAGCCGCGGCTGGGTCAATGCTCTCGAGTTCCCACACCGCGGCCGTGACTGCGTACTCCACCCCATCAGGCAACGGATCGACCTATTCGTTCAGCAGCAACAACTGGACGACTGGCAATTACTACCAAGTGAGTCTCTCAACCGCGGGATACGAAGGCGTGTCGATCTCGTGGGATCAGACTCGCAGTGGAACAGGTCCATCATCCTTCGAGCTGGTGATGAGCACAGACGGCGGAACGAATTGGATGACATTGATCGCGAGTTACTCCGTCGTTCAAGCGGGACTCGCAGGAAACAACACACTTTCGTGGAGTCCTTCCGGCGCCTACCAAACCGCCTTCACAACCACCGGGAGTGCTGCTGGTGCTGCGAATGCAGGGAATGTCATCTTCCGAATGCGGACGCTCGTGACGACTGCAGCAGCAGGAACGAATCGAATCGACAATGTGATCGTTTCTGGCAGCATGGTTCCAGCTCCAGGAGCAATCGCACTTCTCGGTCTCGCGGGCTTGATTGGTCGTCGTCGCCGCTGAACGACTCGCCACTCAGCTCGTTGGCCTTTAAAAAAAACAAACGCCCCTGGCAATGCGCCGGGGGCGTTCTGTTTGTTCTGAGTGCATCGACCCGAACCGGGTGCCAAGCCTGGGAGAGTGCTAGTTGCCGTCCTTCACTTCGTACTCGGCATCGATCACATCGCCCTTGCCTTTGCCGGCGCCCGCTGCAGACTCGCCAGTCGCGGCACCCTCGGCCTTGGCGTTCTTGGTCGCCTCGTAGGCAGCCTTGCCAAGTTCCATCGCTGCCTCGTTGAGTCCCTTCAGGGCGGCTTCGATCGCGGCGCGGTCATCCTCCTTGACTTTCGATTCGAGGTTCGAGACCGCACTCTCAACCTTGGCGCGACCCTCGGGGGAGATCTTCGAGCCATGCTCTTCGAGTGACTTCTTCGTCGCGTAGATCGCCTGCTCCGCTTGATTGCGGACATCAACGAGTTCGCGGCGCAACTTGTCTGCACCCGCATTATCTTCCGCTTCGCGGCGCATCCGCTCGACTTCGTCCTTGCTCAATCCGCTCGAGCCGGTGATGCGGATCTCTTGCTTCTTGCCGCTGGCCTTGTCGGTCGCAGAGACATTCATGATGCCGTTTGCGTCGATTGAGAACTCCACCTCCACTTGTGGGACACCCCGTGGTGCGGAAGGGATGCCCGTGAGATCGAATCGGCCGAGACTTCGATTGTCAGTAGCGAACTCACGGTCGCCTTGCAGAACATGAATCGTGACCGAGGTCTGATGATCCGCAGCAGTCGAGAAAACTTCCTTCTTGCTGGTGGGGATCGTCGTGTTTCGTTCGATGAGTCGCGTCATCACGCCACCGAGTGTTTCAACACCCAGCGAGAGCGGGGTGACATCGAGCAGAAGCACATCCTTCACCTCTCCTTGAAGCACGCCGCCTTGGATCGCTGCGCCAACGGCAACGACCTCATCTGGGTTGATGCTGCGGTCGAGTTCGGTGGTCTCGAAGACTTCCTTGGCGATCTCCTGCACGCGCGGAATGCGGATCGATCCACCAACCATCACGACATCCTGGATGTCCTTGGCCTTGAGCTTGGCATCCTTGATGCATGCCAGGCAGGGACCGCGCAGGCGATCGAAGAGGTCTGTGCAAAGTTCCTCGAACTTAGCGCGAGTCACCGTGACTTGCAGATGCTTCGGGCCATTTTGATCCGCGGTGATAAAGGGCAGGTTGACCGATGTCTCGAGTTGTGTCGAGAGTTCGATCTTGGCCTTTTCCGCAGCCTCCTTGAGGCGCTGCAATGCCATCGGGTCCTTGCGAACATCGATCCCCTCGCGCTTGCGAAACTCTTCGCCAACAAAGTCGATGAGTCGCTGGTCAAAGTCATCGCCACCGAGATGGCCATCACCATTGGACGCAAGCACCTCGAAGACGCCATCGCCGACATCGAGAATCGAGATGTCGAAGGTTCCACCTCCAAGATCGAAGACAGCGATGCGTGAATTCTTGCGCTTCTCAAGACCGTAGGCAAGTGCCGCGGCGGTCGGCTCGTTGATGATTCGCTCGACCTTGAGCCCCGCGATTTCGCCTGCATCCTTTGTTGCTTGTCGCTGCGCATCATTGAAGTATGCCGGGACGGTGATCACAGCGCGGTCGACCTTCTCGCCCAGATAATCTTCCGCAACCTTCTTGAGGTCTTGCAGGATCATGGCTGAGATTTCTGGTGGCGTGAAAGACTTGCCGCGAATGTCGACCTTGACGAGATCTTCTGGACCGCCAGTGACGGTGTATGGCACACGCGTCTGCTCTTCCTTGACTTCTGAGCCGCGGCGACCCATGAATCGCTTGATTGAGAAGACGGTGTTCTTGGGATTGGTGATCTGTTGATGCCGCGCCGGTTGACCAACTAGGCGCTCGCCCTTTTCCGTGAAACCGACCACGGAGGGTGTGGTGCGATTGCCTTGGGAGTTGATGAGAACTTTTGGGCTTCCACCTTCCATAATCGAGACCACTGAATTGGTGGTACCGAGATCGATTCCGATGATTTTTGACATGGTGAAGAGAGTTCCGTTTCTGCCAAGAATGGCATGTGGAGAGAGCAAAGCCCGTGCCAAGGACTGAGATCCAATCCATGGCTACAAATCGCTATTCTCGAAGAATGGCCGCCGCGACACCCACTGATGAGCGCCTGAAGATTGCCACAGCAGCAATTCTGGCAGGACTTGGAGCGCTGCGGGTGATCCTGAGGGATCCGCGAGCGCGGGAACCCGTCATCAAGCCCGATGGATCCCCTGTGACGGCTGGTGATCTCGCTGTCCAGATGGCAGTCTGCGCAGTGCTTGCCGAGCGCACCCCGGATATGGCGGTGATCGGCGAAGAGGGCGAGTCGAGCTTCGAAGGGAGTGCCGGTCGAGAACTTCTTGAACGAGCTGTCGTTGCGGTGCGTCTCTCGATGGGAAGCGCGGCTCCAAGTGATCCAACACAATTCCTTCGTGGTGACACAAGACCCCGCGCCAGCAGCTGGTGGACAGTCGATCCCATCGACGGCACCAAGGGATTTCGCAGCGCGCGCCACTATGCGCTCTGCCTGGCGCTCGTTGAAGATCGTCGCGCGACCATTGGAATCTTGAGTTGCCCGACGCTGGTCATGGGTCGTGATCCACTGGCGATTGGAAGCGATGAACAATTCGGAACGGTGTACGCGGCGCTGCGGGGAAAGGGCGCCTGGAAGTTTCAGCCGACCGAAGGACTCCGAGAGCTGCCAGCCATGGCGATGCAGGTGCGTCGTCCCAAACACACTTCGCAGTCGTGGCGGGTCTGCGATTCGATCGAGGGGGGATCCCGGGCCGAGCGCATGCGCACTGTCATGTCTGCAACGGATCTGAAATGGAGTTCTGTGTCACTCGATAGTCAGTGCAAGTACGCGCTCCTGGCGGAGGGGACGGCCGACTGCTTCATGCGTGTGCCTGGATCGCGCGGAGCGGAGAAAGTGTGGGATCACGCTCCCGGTGTAGTGGTCGCAGAGGAGGCGGGGGCAAGCGTCAGCGATGTACTTGGGAATCCGTTGGTTTTCGCCGGCGAATCGCTCGATCAGAATGTCGGAACACTCGCCTGCGACCCCGCGATCGCTGATCGCGTTTGCAAGGCTGCCGCTCGGACGCTTGGGCTCTCGACTGGCCCGCTGTGACTCGACGCAGAACAGATTGGACGATCGCGATCGCGCTGTTGGGGTTTGTCGTTGCGGTGGCGTGGTCGGTCGGTCGGGTCTTGACGGATCGATTCGCAGCGATTCAATACTTGCACTGGATTCCGACAATCGCCGCGCTGGTTTTCACGGTGCTTTGTGCGCTCGCGCTGCGGCGCTCCACTTGGACCCGTTGTCGCCGCGCGCTTTGGACGGTCGCGCTCGTGCAGGTGGGAGTCTTTCTTCTGCAGGACTACCGGGTGCTCCCGCCGTCGCGTGTTGACGCTGGCGCAGCGGGGCCAGTCATTCGGGTCGCACACTTCAACGCGAACTGGCCTGGTCAGAAAGCGCAGGCGCTCGGCGCAGCACTGCGGGATTACTTTGCGAGCCCGCGCGGTGAAGGCAGTTGCGATGTCTTCTTTGTCTCCGAAGCTGGAGCGCTTCTGAGCGACCAATACGCGGGATCATTTTGCGGTCCGGACACACGCGGAATCGGTATCGGTCGCTTCGGGATCGTCTCGCGGGTGCCGATCGTGGAGGCAACACTCGTGTTCGACGACCTGAAGTCGACGGCGGCCTTGGTGCGCTTTGCACCCTGGGGAGGCAATCCAGCATGGGCAGCGCTGCTTGTGGATCTTCCCTCGGATCCCTCCGCTTCGCGCCGAGAGACACTGCTTCGCTTGAAAGAAATCCTCGGCGCGCGGTCCATTCCCGAGGTCGATGTCATCGTCGGAGACTTCAATACTACGCGCGGGGCGGCATCACTTGTTGCCTTTGCCCCAACGATGCGCCACGCGTTTACGCAGGCAGGCATTGGGCTCGGTGCGACATTCCCGCGCGCACTGCCGCTCTGGCACATCGACCACATCTTGCTCGCTCCAAACACAACAGCATTGCGCTACGCGGTAGTCAATCTCGGCGTCGGCAAGCATTGCATGCAAACCGCAACGATCCGCATCGCGCGGACCGAATGATGTTCGCCCGGCGCGCGGAGAAGGTCTTATTGGACGGGTCGTGCGAAAAACTTCCAAAGCTCTTGGTAAGTCAGTGGTGGCGGCGGATTGTCGGTCGTCGTTTCGGTGAAGGCGTGTCGCAATCTCAAGTTTCCATCGTGCCACCACCGAACCGAGGCATCGCCCCGAAGGGTGTTCGTTCCATCGATATGATTCAGATCAGACTCTTCGCGCATCCCATCGACGACGAGCACAGTTTCGGAAGACAGATCGTATTGAAACCGATGTCGACCAGTCTCGCGATCATCGTCGCCGATGAAGTGATAATTCCCATAGACCCGCTCGAGTGATTCCTTCTTGATCTTGTCCTGGTAGACGCCAAAATCATGGTTTCCATGATGGCATGGGCAGTAGACGGTGTGTGGATCATCGAGGTAACGACTGGGATCACCAACGAGCAGACCCAATCCGTCCCATTGATAACTCGTCGCCGGATCGGCCATCGTCCCCGTGGTCAAGGCCATCATCTCTTGAGGCATGTGCGTGTCACTGTTATCGAAGATTGTCGATGGCAAGCGTTCGCCGTTGTAGAGCGCGTAGACATGCATCGCGATCCCAATCTGTCTCAGGTTCGAACTGCACTGAATTCGATTCGCGCTTTCACGAGCCGCGCGAAGCCCAGGCATCAGTATGCTGGTCAACATCGCGGCGATTGCGATCGTGACCATGAGTTCGACAACGGTGAATCCGCGGCGGTGGTACGACAGCACAAGGCTCTTCAAACTGCATCGACACCCTTTTTTCAGAGAATGTTCGAACCGATGCGAATCCATGGCGACTCCTGCCGCGACGTGCGGAGTTCTCCCTACCTACCTAGGCATTGTGCCACAGGTAATCGACGAGGGAAGGCGAAAGTCTCCTTTTTTCAGGAATTATTCGCCACAGTGGTCGTGAGAAGATCTTGGAAACTTGAAAGATTGCTTGCTTTTGAAAGGATTCGGGGCATACTCAACGCGGCGAGAGATTGATGGATCCCTCGCCGAGCGGCGTTTCTCGCGATGAGGAACCCGCGGGAAGGAAACGATCGCTCGCGTAGAGCAAAAAGGTCATTTCCTGTGTTTGATGGTGTTGTTCCGAGTACAGTTGTTGCTCGGTTTGGGAGGAATTGGATCTTGGAAAATGAAGACTGGTTATTGATGCAGCGGATCGCGCAGGGCAACGAAGTTGCCGTGCGGATGCTCTACGACCGCTTTGGCTCCCTCGTTTTTCGCAATGCCTGCCAAGTCTTGGGCTCGGTTTCTGAGGCTGAAGACGCGACACAAGAGGTATTCGTTCAGATTTGGCGGACCGCCGATCGATACGACCCAACCCGCGCGAAGTTGGTGACCTGGGTGATGCTGATTTCTCGCAGAATGTTGATCGATCGGCTTCGTCGGCGCATGGTTCGCCCGACCTCAATTTCTCTTGATGAGGGTCAACACGATGTCGCCGACACCACCAGTCAGGATCAGGATGTCCGCGAGGGCAGCGCCAGCGTGCGCCGCCGCATGAGTGAGCTTCCAGAACTTCAAAGAGAAGTGATCGAACGGGTCTATTTGCAAGGTTATTCGCTCCGTGAAGTGGCCGACCAGCGCAATATGCCCGTTGGAACGATCAAGAGTGCGTTGAGTCGGGGGCTCGCCCGCCTGCGCGAAAAGTTTGGGATTGAGCAAACCGGCTAAAGGGGTCTGTTTTGTGGAATGATGCGGCTTTATCGAGTCGCGTTGCGTATCGGTTGGTCAAGAGGGAACGACTGACTTGTGTCAGTCTCCTCAGGAGGACTGCGGTGCCGACTGGCTCGTAGTGGGAAAAGGGACTGGCGGTGATTGCGCCTCTCCCGGATTGAGGGTTTAGGGACCCCCAGTCGTTGTGCCAGAGGTGTCTATGGCTTCGAGCCCATCTAATCGGGATGAAATCATCGAACTCGCTCAGCTTGAGGTCGTCGGCGCTCTTGAGAGTGTTGACTGCGCTCGACTCGAGCGTCTCTTTCGAGCTGCCTCTCCGCTCGTGCAGCGGGAAGTGCTCGACCTTCAGTCCATCCTTGTAACTCAAACTGCGCTCTTGCCGGTGATCGAGCCGGAGCGATCGCTGCGACTGCGGGTGCTGGCATCGGTCGCACAGGCAGTTGAGGCGAGCGACTCAGAGCTCGCTCCAATCGCATCCATCGGAAGACCCGCTCCATTTGCCTCCTCGAGTAGTGAATCGCGTGAACCGGATGGGCAGACCAGCGGATCCACTTCAATTCAGTCGCCTGCGGATTCGCGCTGGCGTCGCTCATCGATGATGTGGCGGGCGACATGCATCGCTGTGATCGGTGCCCTCGTGGCATCCTTGATCTTCCAGATTGCTCGGGCCGATCAGGCAACACGCATCAGCGAACTTGCGCTGCAGAATGCGATCTCGAAAGAACTCTCGGCGCTGGTTGGCGCCGGGATCGACAAGTTCCTTGATCAGCGATGCATTGTGAAGGGCCTGGTCGGTGCCACGGTGCGTGACAATGGCTCTGCAACTGTCATGCTGACTCCATCATTCGATGCCGTGCTTCTGCTGTGGATCGATGTCCCAGCAGGATCATCTCTGACGCTGCAATCGCTGGATCGGCAGTCTGGAATCGCTCGACAAGCTGGCGACTTTTCGGTTGTGAACCCAATTGGTGGTACGCGAATCGACTTGCCAAGCGGTGTTGCGAATGCGAATTCGGACTGGCAGGTCACTGACAGTCGCGGAACAGTGATCTTCACAACCCGTCCCTGAGCGGAGCAACGCCCGCGAACTAGGTGTTCGCGCGCCGCAACCACTCTTCCTCGAAATTGCCTCGCTCACGCTCGGCTTCACTGCGCGCATCGAGAAGCGCGGTGGTCTTCTTTCGGTCGCTGTAGACATCGGGATTTCCGAGTTGCTGATCGATATCCGTGAGCCGGGCGTTCACGGATTGAATGCGCGATTCCAACTCGGTCAGTTCGACACGCGAGAGCGGGTTGCGCGGATCCCGCGCCTGCGCACTTTGTGTTTTCCTCGGCGCGCCTGACTGCTTGCGGGGACGCGCTGGCTTCTGAGTGACTGTGGTCGCAGGGGGTTTCGGCTTTGGCGCAGTCGCCAAACTGATTGGAGTGGCAGCCTTGGACGCGGCACGAGGCGAAGCTGCAGCCGATTCATTCTCAATCCGCTGGGCATCAAACTCTGCGTATGTGCCCTGAAAGAGTCGCCACTTGCCATCGCCATCGAGCGAGAGAATCTGATCGCAGGTCGCGGTGAGAAGCGCGCGATCATGGCTCACCAAGATGAGCGTTCCGTCGTAGCCGCCTTCGTCTGGAGGCAGCGAGAGAGCCTGCTCGAGTCGCTCGGCACTTGGAATGTCGAGATGGTTCGATGGTTCGTCCAGAATCAGAAGATTGTGAGCGCCTGCGACGAGTCCCGCGAGGATGGCGCGCGCCCGTTCACCACCCGAGAGCGATCCCAGAAGCGACTCCTGCGCCCGACCCGAGAAGAGAAACGCTCCAGCGAGATCGCGGGCTTCCTGCTCGGAGAGTCGCACTCCATTGGCGCGTGGTGGAACCGTCAACTGCAAATATTCCCACACGGGATGGGTCTTGTCGATGTGGTCGTGGGTCTGCCGAAACCAACCAACCGAGAGCCGCGGGCTTCGCTTGAGCGTGCCCTTGTCTGGTTTTTCATCGCCCATCAGGATGCGCAGAAGCGTGGTTTTTCCAGTGCCATTTGCGCCCACAACGCCAAGTCGATCCCCGGGCTTCAGGGTCAGCTCAAGATCTCGCAACAGGACGCGCGGGCCGAATGCCTTGTCGACTTCGTGCGCGGAGACCACGATGTCTCCGACGCGCTCGGCGCGGGGGAGTTCCAAGCGCATGACATCAAAGTCGACGGGTCGCTCAACGAGGTTGTCGCGTTGGAATCGTTCGAGGCGGGTGGCTCGCCCCTTGGCCTGCCGCGCGCGTTGCCCCGCCTTGTAGCGGGCGATGTAGGACTCCTCGCGGGAAATCTTGTCCTGCTGCTTGTCGTGAATGCGTTGCTGGGTGAGGGCGCGTTCGCGGCGCAGAATTGTGAAGTCTGCGTAGTTGCCGGGATACTCGCGGATGTTTGCATCGTGGATCTCGACGATTCGCGAGACAACGCGGTCGAGGAGCCAACGATCGTGGCTCACCACGACAACGGCACCTAGAAATTCGTCGGCCAGAAAATCTTCAAGCCAGCGCCGGCCCTCGATGTCCAGGTGATTTGTTGGTTCGTCGAGCAGGAGCAGATCGGGTTCCTCGAGCAGCAAGCGCGCCAGCCCGGCGCGCGCGCGTTGGCCTCCCGAGAGTTTGCTGACCAGGGTTGAGAATTGCGAGTCGGCAAAGCCGAGTCCATGCAGAACGGCGTCGATCTTGTGGTCGATGGCGTATCCGCCCCCCTGATCGAATTCGTGATCAAGCGCAGATTGTCGGGCGAGCAGCCGATCCAATTCATCGCCCGTTGCATGCGAGAGCGCTTCGTAAAGATGATCGAGTTCGTGACGGATTTCGCTCAATCGCGAGAAGGCTCGCGCTGCGGCTTCGCGCAGGGTGTCGGTTGGTTCGATGGTGGGATCCTGCGTCAGGAATCCGATGCGACATCCCCGTTGGAGTCCAACCGAGCCAGCATCGGGCTTTGATTGACCCGCAAGCAAGCGCATGAGTGTGGACTTTCCGCAACCATTGCGACCGACCAGCCCGATCTTCTCACTCGGTTCAATCGAAAGCGTCGCTCCATCCAGGAGCAGGCGAGTTCCATGTCCAAAGCGGACATTCGTGAGCGTGGCAATCGGCATTGTTCGATCCTAACGCCGCTACCCTCTGGTGATGAGTGAATTGCTCGGTCAGCCTCGAAATTGGATGGCGCGCTGGCGCGGGATGCGGCTGGCGGTCATGCCGCTGATCATCGTTGCGGTCGCACTGTGGATTTCATCATGGCAGGGGCGGGACGCAGCTGCACAGTCCGATCGCGTTCGCGTGGTATTGACCCAGATACTCGAGGAGATGGCGCGCGACCCATCGGGCGCAACGGATGCCTTTGCGGGGAGCCAGCCGATTCTGGTTGAGACTTTTCGATCGCGCCTGCGGCGGGAGGCTGAGTCGATGGCGACTCGGGTTCCGCTGGTTGATGTGCGCCTCGGCGATTTCGGAACGGGAAGCCTCGGCGACGCCACGCACACAGCGCTCGCGTGCTACGCGGGAAGCGCGAAGCGCATCGCAGTCCGGGTGATCGCTCGGTCGGAGAATCCTCAGGTGATCCTCGTTGGCGTTTTCACGCCGACGCAAAGTGAGTTCGTCGATGGGACTCCAATCGTGGCAACCACGCCATGACTGTGTGGATCGACGGTCGATTCGTGCCCATCGCGGAGGCCAAGGTGTCGCTCTTTGACGCTGGCATTCAGCACGGTGTTGGGCTCTTTGAAACGATGTGCGCCCGCCATGGCCGCGTCTTTCGAGTGATGGAGCATCTGGATCGATTGCAAGCATCGGCCAAGCACCTCGGATTGGTTGACATGCTTCGCATCGAGCCACTCGCCGAGGCGATCGCGTTGACCGTGGCTCAGAACCACATGGAATCGGCGCGCGTGCGACTGACTGTCACGGCGGGCGATCTCAAGACGCTCAAGTCGCTCGGCGTTCCAGGCGATTCGCCGCGTGGCGATCCAACGATCGCAATTGTCGTGCAGCCGCCGACGAGTTATCCAACAGAACTCTTCGACCGTGGCGTGCGCGCGCGGGTCGCTGATGGACGGGTGAACCAACTCGATCCATTCGCCGGGCACAAGACCCTGTGGTACTGGCCGCGCCTCGCTGAATTGCAGCGGGCGGCAGCGCATGGCTGCTCTGAATCAATCTTCTTCACCGCGAATGGTCGCGTTGCGTCCGGTGCGGTGAGCAATGTCTTTGTTGTTCACGGGGGGAAACTGCGAACACCCTGGGCGCAGTTTGAGGGGGATGCCCGCAAGGATGCACCGGTGCTTCCTGGTGTGACGCGCGGCGCAGTTCTGGAGTGTGCCAGCAAGGCCGGCATCGTCTGCGAGAGTGTCGATCTCACGATCGATGATCTCCTCGGGGCCGATGAGGTGTTTCTCACCAATTCGAGCTTTGGTGTTCTTCCGGTTGTTGGGATCGAGCAACGGGAGATTGGCGGGCATGCTCCTGGACCGATCACGAAGAGGTTGCGCGCTGACTATCTAGCGCTGGTCGAGAGCGAGACGGCTTGATCGGCAGCAGATCGCGTCACCGCCGATCAATGACGCGAACATTTTCGCGACCATCGTTGCTGGCCTCGGCCATCCGGCGGGGGGTACGCACGAAGATGCGAAAGACCCAGAGCACAAGGGCGATCGCGGCAACGGCGACTACGACCACCAGTCCAACGATCAGAAAGAACCCGACGAGCGGAATCACAATCAGCAGCAGGATCGCCAGGCGAACAATCTTCGCGAGGGGTCGCCGTGGTGCGTTGGGGGTGGAAGCAATGGAAGGCTCAGGATGTTGCAAGGCTGGATGAGAATAGTCGCGCGCGAGGCTCTACTATAAGTTCCATGGCAGGCGAGTTCGTTCATCTTCACCTGCACTCCGAGTATTCACTGCTCGATGGCGGCAATCGAATCGAAGCACTCGTCAAGCGCGTCAAGCAGCTGGGGATGAGTGCCGTCGCGGTGACGGATCATGGCAATCTCTTTGGTGCGCTTGAGTTTTATGAGACGGCGCGCAAGCACGGGATCAAGCCGATCCTGGGAATCGAGGCCTATGTCGCGCCCGATCACGATGGCGTCGAAGGCGATCGGCTCAGCCGCGTTGCGACCAAGCCCACCCAAGGCAAGTCGCACGATGGCGGATTCCACCTGGTTCTCTTGGCGCAGAACTTGACGGGATGGCGCAACCTCATGAAGTTGTCGAGTGATGCCTTCCTGCAGGGCTTTTATCACCGACCGCGCATGGATAAGTCCACGCTGACGCGGTGGAATGAGGGCCTGATCGCGATCAACGGTCATCTCGGATCGAGCATCGCTCACCATCTCACACGGTTTGTCGAGACGGGGCAGGCCAGTCACTGGGCACTCGCCGCAGACGAGGCACGATGGCACGCCCGGACATTTGGCGCAGATGAACATGGCGCGCCGCGGTTCTATATCGAGTTGCAGAGACATATCGCCGAGCAGGAGCGGATCAATCCGCTGCTAAAGAAGCTTGCGGCCGAACTCGGTCTGCCCCTGGTTGTCGACAACGATGCCCACTTTCTCCTCGAGAGTGACCACGACATCCACGACACGCTCTGCTGCATTTCGATGGGCAAGAACAAGGACGACCCACAGCGCATGCGATACCCCGCGCAGCTCTTCGTGAAGAGCCCAGCGGAGATGGCCGCGACCTTTGCCGAACCCGATGAGCAGGAAGCACTCGCCAACAGCGTGCGGATCGCGGCGCGATGTTCAGTCGAACTTCCCCGCGGCGAGAACCATGCGCCGATGGTGCGGGTGCGGGCTCCCCGCGGTGCTGCTGCTGCCGCGACAGGTGACCTGACGGAGTGGTTCAAGGGCTACTGCCGCGGATTTGAATTGAGTCCTTTCGATGGAGCGACTGCAGAGACGCGCGATGAGTCCAAGGCGGAGTGCGACCGCGCCCTGGCGATGCTCTGCGAAGCCGGGTTGACCTGGCGATATGGCACGCACGGTGTCACGCCCGTCATTCGATCGCGGCTCGACCGTGAGTTGCAGATCCTGGCGAACAAGTCGATCAGTGCCTACTTTCTGATCGTGTGGGACTTTGTGAATTGGGCACATCAGCAGGGGATTCCGGCACTTGCCCGAGGATCGGGGGTCGGCACGATGGTCGGTTATGTGCTGGGGCTCTCCAATGCCTGCCCAGAGAAGTATGGCTTGCTCTTCGAGCGATTCACCGATCCGGATCGCAGCGAGTATCCCGATATCGATATTGATATTTGCCAGAATGGGCGGGCGGCGGTGCTGGAGTATGTTCGCAAGAAGTATGGGCATGTGGCGCAGATCATCACCTTTGGAAGATTGAAGGCCAAGGCGGCGATCAAAGATGTTGGTCGAACCATGGGACTTTCGGTCACCGAGGCGCAGCGGCTTTCGGATCTGATTCCAGCAGCAGTCAACATCACCTTGGCCAAGGCGCTCGAACGCGAGCCAGCGCTGCGGGCGGCGCGCGACGAGAACCCCATCGTTCGCAAGGTGCTTGAGCATGCCCAGGGACTTGAGGATCATGCTCGCAATACCAGTGTGCACGCGGCGGGCGTCGTCATTTCGACCCAGCCGCTCGAGAACATTGTTCCGCTCTGTCGCGCCACGAATGGCAGTGAAGATGTCATCACCCAGTGGGATGGTCCAACTTGCGAAAAGATCGGACTGCTCAAGATGGACTTTCTGGGTCTGCGCACGCTCTCGACGATCGAGTGTGCCAGGCGCTTGATCCGCGATTCGCTGACGCTCGAGGCGCAGTGGACCGCGGTTGGTCGGTCGGCGGAATTTGCACGGGGACTCAACCAGCGTGGAGCGGATCCGCTGGATCTGGATCGCATCGACTTTGCCGATCAACGGGTGCTGGCGCTCTTTCGCCGCGGGGAAACTGCCGGGATTTTTCAGTTCGAGTCGGGCGGTATGCGCAAGACGCTCATCGAGATGCAGCCCGATCGGCTCGAGGATCTGATCGCCGCCAATGCGCTCTTTCGCCCCGGGCCGATGGAACTCATTTCGGAATACTGCCAGCGCAAGGGGGGTAAGCAGTCGGTGCCGCGGGTGCATGAAGTGGTGGATCGCTTGACCGCCGAGACCTATGGTGTGATGGTCTATCAAGAGCAGATCATGCAGGTGCTTCACCAACTCGGTGACATCCCACTGCGCACCGCCTACACCATCATCAAGGCGATTTCGAAAAAGAAGCAGGATGTCATCAACGCGGCGCGGGCCGACTTCATCAAAGGCGCTGGGGTGCGTGGTCTCGCCGCAGCGCAGGCCGACGGTCTCTTCGAGCTGATCCTCAAGTTCGCTGGGTATGGATTCAACAAGAGCCACTCCACGGGGTATGCCATCATCGCCTTTCAGACTGCCTACCTGAAGTGCTACTTCCCCGCGCACTACATGGCCGCGGTACTGACCTTCGAAAGTCAGGCGCAGAAGGTCGAAGAGTGGGCGGTCTACTTGGAGGAGTGCAAGCGGGTGCAATGGGCAGATTCGACCCGCGAACACAAGCATGTTGGTGTTGAAGTCAGGGGTCCAGACATCAATCTGTCCACCACCGATTTCGCCGTCGTGTTCGCACCCGATGAGCCGCACGATCATCTGCACGGTCATGTTCGATTCGGGCTGCGGGCGATGAAGGGGGTGAGCGACAACGCCATCGCTGCGATTCTCGAGGCGCGGTCCACTGGTGGACCCTTCGTCGATCTCTTCGATCTCTGCTCCCGCGTGAACTTGCGTGCCGTGAATCGATCATCGCTCGAAACGCTCATCAAGGCAGGGGTCTTGGACTCGCTTCATGGAACGACTGAACGGGCAGCGGTCTTCGCCTCGCTTGATGATGCGCTCAAGGCGGGGCAGAGTTCGGCACGGGATCGGGCATCGGGGCAGTTGTCGATGTTCGGGCTCTCCCAGGCGAGCCAGGCGGTCGAGGCACCGCGCGCGGCTGGCCTGGTTCTGCGTCGCACCGCGCCCTGGGACCGAATGACGATGCTGAGTTACGAGCGAGAGGCCCTTGGATTCCATGTCTCGGGCCACCCACTCGATGATTGGCGCGGGGAAATCAACTCGTTCTGCAATTGTGAAAGCGCGACGCTCGCCGAGAATTCGGCCGGGGGCACTATCGTGATCGCTGGGCTGATCACCCGCGTGCGGCAGATCATCACCCAACGCGGGGCGCACGCGAATCAGCGCATGGCGATTGCCACGCTCGCGGATCGGTCTGGAACATTTGATGCAGTGCTCTTCGCCGAGTCGTTCGCAACCTTTGGCGAGTTGATGCAGGATGGAAAGGTCGTGGTCCTCGCGGGATCGCTGGATCGTTCGCGCAGTGAGCCGGGGGTGATCGTGGACCGCGTCTTCGCGATCGAGGATGCCGCCGCAAATCTCGCCAGCCGCATAGAGATTCGAATGACTGATCCCGCGCTCATCGGATCTGGTGCAGAGCCACTCACTGCAACACTGCGCATGCTCGCGGGTGCGTTGCGCCAAGCCTCTGGAAGCGTGCTGAGTTTGAAGGGGCGACCGGTGGAGGTTGCGGTGCTGCTCGAAGTCGAAGCTGGAATTGCCACGCTCGTGCCACACGGTGTTCGCGTCGTGGCAGAGCCGGGAACGCTGCGAAAACTCTCGGAAATCGTTGGAGCCGGTCGCGTCGTTGTGCACGGAGGGTGGACTCCACCGGCGCGCGAACGCGAGAATCGATTCAGTTCACGGAAACAATCGCGTGATGTTCCAGCCGCGACTTGACCGCTTGTAGACGATGCGGTCGTGCAGCCGAAAGGGATCGGCCTGCCAGAATTCGATCGAGCCCAGCGCGACGCGGTAACCACCCCAGTGTGGTGGCCTCGGAACCTCGACACCTGCGAAACGCGCTTCGATCGCCCGCACCCGCCCATCGAGCGCGGCGCGGTCTGCGGCGGGCTCGCTCTGATCGCTCGCCCAGGCTCCGATGCGACTAGCTCGCGGACGCGTTGCGAAGTAGGCATCACTGTGGGCATCGCTTGTGGGAGTCACCGATCCCTCAATCTGGATTTGTCGGCCAAGTTGATCCCAGAAAAGCAGGAGCGCGGCCCGTGGTTGCGCGGTCAGCGCCCGACCTTTTCGGCTCAACCGATTCGTAAAGAACACGGCGCCATGTTCGTCGAACCCCTTGAGCAAGACTGTGCGAACGGATGGAGCGCCGTTCGCATCCAACGTCGCGAGCGACATCGCGTTTGGACTTCCCATCGGCAACTGGAATGCTTCGGCGAGCCAGCGGTGAACTTCCGCAACCGGATCCGCTGGCGGCTGGTCGAAATTCATCGCGGTGGGCTTGAACCCCAGCGGTGCTGCCGCGACGGGCGCGAATTCGAGGAATGAAAACGGAGTGTGTGTGTGGTCAGCCATTGGCGTGAGAATAGGTCGGCATGGCGTCAGAGGCGTCGTGGGGTTCGTCGATCGTGCGGCTTTCGATGCGCCGGACCCTCGCGCGCTGCGGTCCTGAGCGCTTCGACATTCTTGGGGTCATCGAGACCGAAATACTTCTTCCACGCCTCGATCTGAAGCTGTGTCAGGGGATCAAGATTGGTGCGGTCGAGTCCTGCGCTGCGGGCTGCTCCCTTGCGAGTGCCTCGGACTTGTTTGGCGTAATCGCGCGAGAGGATCTCGAGGAATTCATCCGAAGTAAGTGTGGGACATCGCCTGCGCTTGGCCTGTTTGAGAATTGCGCGATCGCTCGAGACGACGGTCAGTCGCCGCGGCGCGGTGCAGTCGTCGACCATCTTGGCGATGACGGCGTCGGCCGAGGTTTGCGTTCCTGAATAATGAAAGACGATCGATCCGATGTCCGAAGTCGGTCGGCCGCGCGGCGCTCCATCACAGACGAAACAAACAGCATCGCCTTGAAAACGACTCTGGGCGATCAGGTGCGCCAATTCACTCTCGTCGGGCCCGGCAATCTCCGCGGGCAGCACGCCAGTGACATGGAGGAGGTTGTTGACATCAATCACGAGTGGCATGGGTGGGGTGACCGTTGGTGGCAGGGGGCATTTTGCCAACTTCCTGAGCCGCTTGCCTTGAGGCTGAAAAGATGCTCTAATTCGGGACTCACCCCATACAAGGACCCACCCAGAATGCCCATTCGAGTCAAGAGCAGAGGAAACGAAACCGCCGAGCAGATGTTGCGCCGCTTCAAGAAGATGTGCGAGCGCGAAGGCATCACCAAGGATCTCAAGCGACGGCAGTACTACGAAAAGCCCTCTGAGATCAAGCGCCGCGAGTCGATGCGTGCACCGCAGCGGGCCTTCGCGATTCGGGCGGAGCTGGCAGCAGGCGGCAGCGGATCGAGCGGCGGTTCTTCGTCCTCGGGTTCGCGCGGTCGTTCGACTGGTGGCCGTTCAGGAGGCGGTCGATCGAGCGCGGGTCGCACGGGTGGAGCCCGAACAGGTGGCGGTCGGCCGAGTGCGGGTCGCTCTGGCGGTGGTCGACCAAGTGGCCCGCGCTGAGCGCGCAAACTGACTTGAGGCGATGAAACGAGCCGGCACGAAGTTGGAGGTTCTGCGTACCAAGTCAGAGAGGGCGCGGATCAAGTCGCAGGCCTCGGACACTTCAAGCGCGAAGTCGTTTGCGATCACCGCTGCAAAACTGATGTCTGAACTGAAGTGTTCCGATGTGGTCATTCTCGATCTCGTGGGTCGTTCACAGATTTGCGACTACATGCTGGTTGTGACCGGCACGAGTCAACGCCAGATGCGATCGGTTGGCGACGAGGTCGACAAGGTGGCGAAGGCGCAGGGATCAGGGGCTTGGCGCACATCGGCTGATACAGGTTCGAGTTGGATCGTGCTCGATTTCGTCGATGTGGTTGTGCACCTCTTTGAGCCAAATCAGCGGGCCTTTTATGACATCGAAGGATTGTGGTCGGACGCGCCGCGACTGAACTGGCGCCCCGCTGCCACCAAATGATCGCCCGCCTGCTCGCGGCGAGTCTGTCGATCTCTGCTGCTGCGCAAGAAGTCGCGCCGCCGTCTGCTTCGGAGGCGGCCCCGTCGATTGGCGCAAAGATCATTCCTGCGGCTTCGGCGGGTGATGGAGTCGAGGTCACGATTCCCGGTCCAGTGGGCGTGATGCTCGCTGGAACCTTTGTGGTGCCGACGATCGCGAGCGAGTCGAAACCGCTGCCCGCAGTGGTCTTCATCACTGGCAGCGGACTTCAAGACCGCGACGAAACAATCTTTGGTCACAAGCCATTTCGACTGCTCGCTGCGGCGCTCGCAGAGCGGGGGATCGCCTCGGTGCGCTGCGACGACCGTGGATGTGGATCCTCGACTGGGAATCCATCGGCCGCCACGACCTTTGATTTTCTCGAAGATGCCAAGGCGCAGATTGCCTGGTTGCGTTCGCGCGGCGAGATCGATCCGGCGCGGGTGGGAGTCATCGGTCATAGCGAGGGTGGACTGATCGGCGTGCTCATGGCACAAGCCCCCGATCCCGCAATGAACTTTGCAGTATTGCTCGCGCCGCCGGGGATCATCGGTGCCGAGGTGTTGCTCAGACAGTCTGGAGACATCTATGCGCAGATGGGTGTCGCGCCGGGTGATGCCGCCTATGCGCTCGAGTGCCACCGCGAGATGCTCGATGCGGTCATGAGCAATGCCGATGCGGCGACGCTCACGCCGGTGATGAGGAAACTGGTTGAGGCGCAACTCACTGCCTTGATGAAGACCAAGCCATCCGATGCGTTGATCGATTCATCTGTGAAACAAGGGATGGCGCAAGTCAGTTCGCCTTGGATCAAGTCGTTTCTTCCACTCGACCCGCTGCCGGCGATCCAACGAATCGGTGTGCCGATGCTGGTGCTCTTTGGCGAGCGCGATCTGCAGGTTTCGCCGAAACACAATCTGCCACCCTTCGAGAGCGGCGGCCAGATGAGCCCCGTGAAGCCAGAAATCATGGTGATCGCTGGAGTGAATCACCTTTTCCAGCCGGCGCGAACCGGAATGCCAGATGAGTACGCGACCATCAAGGTCACCATGGATCCATCGGTGCCGAAGTTGATTGCGGAATGGATTGTTAAGACGGCGAAACTGTTGACGCAAGCGAAGAATCCGGCGCCACCGGCAGTTCCAGCTTCACCAGCGTCATCGCCATGAATGGTCGCCCTTGGCGGGCGAACTTGCGTTCGAAGTTCGTGCCCACCACCTCGCCGAGGCCGGCTGAGTCGGGTGAGACGAACGGCTTGATGGCGAAGAGATTCGCGTGGCGGGCGGCGTGATCTTGATACCACTTCCAAAGATCGACATGATCGGTCACCAGCCGTAACTCGCCACCCACCGCCAGAACGCGGTGAAAGTGGGGCAGTGTTTCATCTTGGATCACCCGTCGCTTGTGATGCCGCGTCTTGGGCCAGGGATCGCTGAAGTAAAGATGGATCACGCCGGCGATCTGATCGGGGAGCCAGAATCGAAAGAACTCCGTGGCATCGGTGTGCAAGAGTTTGACATTGGATAGTTCTCGTCGCCGGATGCGGTCAGCGGCGTAGCGCCAGAACTCCGCGGTCCATTCGATACCGAGAAAATTTGTCTCGGTTTGTCGCACCGCTTGCTGCACGAGGAATGTTCCCTTGCCAGAACCGATTTCGATTTCGAAAGCGTTGGTCGGCGTAGCAAAGAGTGTGCGCGGGTCGAAGGGACCGGCGGCGTGCGGGGGAATCTGCGACTGATTGAGCCCAATGGCGCCGACGACAAGAGTCTTTCCACGCGAGGTGTCCATGGCATGATCGCGTCAGGAAGTTTGCGTATCCGCCGGTGTCGTCCAGTTGGAATCGGGATCGCGCGCGAGGGCCTTCGCTCCCATCTTGATGCAGCGAAGGCAGATCAGCGCGTCTGGGTAGGCGGGACTTCGAAAGCAAGGATCGGTCCGTTCCTCGAGACACATCGTGCACTTGGCAGCGGTTCCCGCCACGGCGTCGTCGCATCCACCGAGATGGACGCTGGCGTAGGCCATGCGGAGGCACACCCCGCAGATGCACGAGCCGTGATGACCCTCGATCATCGGACGATCCATCGTCCATGAGGCGTGGCAATAGTCGCAGAGAACATCCGACATCTCGACACTGGCTTCGTTCGTTCCTTCACGGCGCATGGATCAGAGAATAGGCGGCAGTTCGTCCCGCTAGGCTGTGCATCATGGCCCGTGGACCATCTCTCGCAAACAAATGCCAGATTCTCTTCGGTGGCGCGGTCCTCTTGATCTTGGCTGGCGCACTCGCCGCTCCGTGGATGCGCTTGGAATCGGTGGTCGAGGAGAGCCAGCGCGAAATGTCGCGGCAATTGGCCGAGACCTGGGTGGGAAATGGTTTCGCGCTCAACCGAACTGAAGGCATTCCGATTCCAATTCGCGTTGTGCCGATCGAGCACATTGAGGATGGGGGATCGACCGATCCCTTCGTCGACGCTGCCTATCGCGAGTTTGTCGTCGGTCCCGGTGTTGATGAGTTCTTCACCAGCATCCGCGGGAAGGACGGCATCGTCTATCGATATGCGCGGGCGATTCGCGAGGGTCAGTGGCGGGCGATTCAGGATCGTCAGTTCGTCGACTTCTCGGCGCGGGCATCCGAGACGGCGCTCGGCGATCCACTGCGAGCGATTCTTGTCATCGAGCGCACCAGCACCTTTGCCGCGCAGCAGATTCTGGCGAGCCGCTGGTACATCATCGCGGGAGGAGTCCTCGCGGTGGGACTCGCTGTGGTGGTCTTCTCGCTCATCCTCACCAAGCTCATCTTCTCGCCCGTGCGCCGACTGCGAGCGAGTGCCGAGCGGGTGCGCCGTGGCGATCTCACCGTGCGCAGTGCACTGCGGACTGGCGACGAACTCGAGGAACTCTCGCGCGCCTTCGATGAGATGCTGGACGAGATGAACCGGGGACATCAGTCACTCTGGGCCATGAATGAGTCGCTCGATCTGAAGGTCATCGAGTTGTCCGAGGCCAATGTCGGGCTCTTCGAGTCGAATCGACTCAAGAGCGAGTTTCTGGCCAATGTTTCGCACGAGCTGCGCACCCCGCTGAATTCGATCATCGGATTCGCAGAGTTACTTGCCGAACTTGCCCGTAATGATCCCGCGGCGGATCCCAAGCGCGTTCGCTATATCTCAAACATCCTGACAAGTGCGCGGATGCTTCTGGACATGATCAATGAACTGCTCGACATGGCCAAGATCGAAGCGGGGCGCATGTCGCTGGCCGTTGTGCCAGCCAGCATCGCGGACATTCTGGAGGGACTGCAAACGATCATGCGTCCACAGGCGATGTCCAAGCAATTGACGGTCACCGCGAGCATTGAGAGCGATCTTCCCTCGGTGGAGACCGATCCTGGAAAACTGCAGCAGATTCTCTACAACTTTCTCTCGAATGCGGTCAAGTTTTCGCCGGCCGGAGGAGAGATTCGAATTGCCGCGCGAGCAGTCAGTCTGGACTCACGCGTCGCGGTGCGCATTTCAATCGCTGATGACGGTCCGGGCGTTCCATTTGATCTGCAGGAGACGATCTTTGAGAAGTTTCGACAAGTCGACGCGAGTCACACCAAGTCGCATAGTGGAACGGGACTCGGACTGGCGATCTGCCGCGAACTGGCGACCATGCTCGGGTCAACCGTGGGGATCATCTCAGAGCCAGGGCGCGGCTCGGAATTCTTTGTCGAAGTTCCGGCCTTTTTTCGGGTGATCGAGCGCAAGCCGTTGATGCCGCTCACGGGCGGCGGGCGAGTCGCGCGATGATGAGCGCATCGGCGCCCGGGATCCGCCTGCGAATGGTGCTCGCGTCGAATCGATCCGCTGCACCGATGGCCGCGCCGCCGTCGGCTTGAGTCGCGGCGATCACACCCATCACCGCGAGCGCAACCTCGGATGGGGTGTGCCGACCTGTGGGCGACCACCAGTCATAGTCAGCCCAAGCGAGAGTCATCTCACACTGGTTGGTGCTCTCTCCGCCGCGGCGAATCTGAAAGATCCAGCAGGCATTCCCCTCTCGTTCCGTGGCAACTTCGAGTGAGGCAGGCATTGGATGCGCAGGTTAGCGACGGCCGTGCCCAATTCTTCTACGCTTGACCACACGATGTTTCTCTGGGAGACCATTCGACTCGGACTTGGCAATCTGCGCCGGCACGCATTGCGTTCTGTCTTGACTTGCCTCGGAGTCATCCTCGGCGTTGCTGCGGTCATCGTGGTGGTGTCGATCGGTGAGGGCAACAAGCAATCGGCGCTGCGCGACATCGCAGCGCTCGGCGCAACGAACATCATCGTGCGCAGTTCGAAACCACCCGATGCGGCGAGCTCTGCCGAGGCCCGTTCCTTCCTGTCACGCTATGGAATCACCTACGAAGATGCCCGTCGGCTCAAGGCGGCGCTTCCCGACGCGATCGCCGTCGTGCCGCTCAAGGCCGTCGGCAGCGAAATCAGCCGAGGGGCATTTCGCACCAACAGCCAGTGCTTTGGAACGATGCCAACACTCGCAGCAGTTGCAAACCTGCGTGTCGCTTCGGGCGGCCGATACTTGAGCGTTCATGACATCGAGTCGCATGCCCAAGTTGCCGTTCTCGGCGCGCAGACGGCGCGGCAGCTCTTTCCAGCGCGCGATGCGCTCGGGCAGGATTTTCGGATCGATCAACAAGTGCTGCGGGTCATCGGTGTTCTCGAGGAGCAGGGATTGGCTGGCGGCGCGGGTGGAGCGCTCGTGGGTCGCGATCTCAATAGAGACATTCACATTCCGATCACCACAGCCGAGCGACAGTTTGGCGATGTCATTCAGCGCCGAACATCAGGCACATTCACCAACGAGGAGATTCAGTTGAGCGAGGTGTATGTGACGGCACCCTCGACCGCGGCGGTCGACCAGGTTTCAGCACGGGTGGAGCGCATCATCCGAGTTGGCCATCCGGGAATGTCGGATGTGCAACTGGTGGTTCCCTGGGAACTGCTCGAAAATGCGCGGCGCGCCATGCTGATCTGGAATGTGATGCTGGTGGCGATCGCGGCGATCAGCCTGCTGGTGGGCGGAATCGGCATCATGAACATCATGCTGGCAAGCGTGACCGAGCGCACCCGCGAGATCGGCATTCGCCGCGCACTCGGCGCCACCCGCAAACACATCATCCTGCAGTTTCTTGTGGAGACTGGATCGCTCTCGACCGTGGGGGGAGTGCTCGGAATCCTGCTGGGGATCGGGGCATCGCTTGGCGTTGGCGTGGTCGTGCCGATGATTCAGAAGTGGGCGATTTTTCGCGGGGCATTCGGCGGCGGGTTCACGCTGCAACCGATCATCACCCTCTGGTCGATCGTGGTGAGCTTTGGTGTTGCCGCGGCGGTGGGGCTGGTGTTTGGTATGTATCCCGCGATCATTGCCAGCCGCAAGGACCCGGTAGTCGCGCTGCGACATGACTAGCGGGTGCGGAGAGACTGCTCAGATTGAGTGAAGGCACATGGGGATTTGCGGGCAAAGATCAACCGCAATTGGTCGATTTTGCCCGCAACAGAGGTGGGTGTGAAGGACCCACCAACTCGCGCCACAAATAGCAAAGAAACATGGACTTTGCCCGAATTGGATCTATATTTTCACGGTAGGCAATCGCCTGCATTGGTTATCCTTCCAGTCAGCCTTCCGGCAAGGCAAGGAAATTTGTCTTATGTCTAAACGCGGAAGATGTTTGACTCTGATTTCCGCAAGCACCGCTGCGCTCGCTGCCATTGCTTCGTTCGCTTTCGCTGTG
>SIAB01000025.1 GCA_009692015.1 Phycisphaerales bacterium | reverse complement strand
TCTCGCCACCGGCGAATCCACCGTACACGCCAACGCCAGATTTCATCGTGTGCCAGATGGTTCGCGTCGTGGTGGTTGTTGGTTTATATGTTCCTGCCTTCACCCAAACTTGATCACCCGAAACTGCTGCTGTCATTGCCGTCGCGACGGACGCGGGACCGTAGTACGCATCAGCCCACGAGGTTCCGTTGTTGAGTCCTGTTGTGAGGTCTCCATCGACATAACGAATGGCACCCTGTGCCCCTTGAGCAGTGCACAAAAGGACGACGAGAGATAGCGCATCGAGGTAATTCAACTTCATAGGATTCTCAAACCTACCCCCAGATGGTGAAAAAGCAACTCTTTTTCATCCAAATGAGCCCAATGGGATTCGAACCCATGTGTCCTCCTTGAAAGGGAGGTGTCCTGGACCAGGCTAGACGATGGGCCCAACGCAAACACTTCGCGCATCTCACGGCGCAGTGAACTGACAATGACCCCAAGGGGATTTGAACCCCTGTTCCATCCGTGAGAGGGATGTGTCCTAGCCGGGCTAGACGATGAGGCCGAGGGGCAGAGAGTATAGCGTTGGGGTTCGCGAGAGCAACCGAGGATCGAACTGATGACTCAACTCCACCCACTCATTCTCGCGCCGACAGATTTCGAGATGGGCGCTGTTGCCGCGGCGGTTTTCAAGTGCGGAATCCATGCTGAATTTGCAACAATTGGCGTGGGTCCTGGTGCAGTCGTCCGCTGGTCGCAGCGCGATCCGCTGGCATCGTCGCAGCGATCGCCGCGCGGTCGTCGCGTCATCCTTGCCGGACTCGCTGGAGGACTTGACCCACGGCATGCAGTCGGATCCGTTCACCGCGCCTCGCGAATCATCGCCTGTGGCGCAGAGCATGCGCGCCCCAGTGCGGTGTACTGGGTGCCGGCGCAGTCGCGTGATGGAGTCACCATTGCATCGGTCGATCGCATCTACGGACGCGTCGAGCACAAGCGCCTGCTGCACGCCAAGACTGGGGCAGCTCTGGTCGAGATGGAATCGGCGGCATTTGCGATGCTTGCCTCAGCGCGCGGCTGGAATTGGCAGGTGATTCGGGCGGTGAGCGATGATGCTGAGAGTGCACTTCCGGGCTGGATCGCGAAACTTCTCAATGATGATGGATCGATGAGTCGCACGGGGCTGATTGCGACAGCGCTGCGTCCGAGTCGCTGGCGCGCGCTGCTGAAAATCGGCACGGATGCAAAGTTTGCGGCAGAGGCACTAGGTGGTGGGCTTGTGGAATTGCTGTGCGAACGCGGCGTCGCGAGCGTCCCGCAGGCAACGACGCGGACACTCGTCTTTGGCGGCACATTCGATCCACCCCACTGTCACCACCGCGCGATCGTCGCGGCAGCCGCGAAACTCTTGGGCTGCGACTCGATCATCATCGTCGTCGCGGGGCAGGCTCCGCTGCGCACCGATCTCGCGGCCGCATCGAGTGCAGATCGACTCGAGATGGCCCGGCTGGCATTCGCCGATCTGCGCGATGTCGAGATTGATGCGCGCGAAGTGAATCGCGCGGGAGCTTCTTTTACCGTTGACACTCTGCGCGAACTCGCCAGCGAACGGGGGCTTTCGCGGGAGAGTCTGGTGCTTCTCATCGGTGGGGATCAAGCACTTCAGTTTGAGCAGTGGAATGAATGGCGCGCCATCGACAACTCGCTGGCAACGATTGCCGTTGTGGCGCGACCACCCCTCGATGCCGACTCGCTGCGCGCGAAACTCGGCCAGAAGTTTTCGGGGCTGGGCGCGGATGGACCTCGCTGGGAACGAGCCGTTTTGCCGCTCGAATCGCTCGATTGCAGCGCATCGGCCGTGCGCGCGCGGCTGCGCGATGGTCAGCCGATCGGCGACCTCGTGTGCGCAGAGGTCGAATCTTGGATCCGCCAACGCGGGCTCTATGCCTAGACTCCATTTGATGTCTGTCTCCCCAATCGAACGCGTGGCCTTTGTGAGCCTCGGCTGCCCCAAGAATCTCGTCGACAGCGAGAAAATGCTTGGATTGCTCGCGAAGGATGGGATGACGCTGGTCAACGAGGATCAATCGCCAGACGCGATCGTGGTGAACACCTGCGGCTTCCTCGAAGCGAGCAAAGATGAATCGCTCGGGGTCATCAAGGATGCGCTCGCGCGCAAGGAGCGCGGCGAGCTCAAGCGCGTGGTTGTTGCCGGATGCCTGGTACAGCGCCACCGCGCCAAGATCTTGGAGTGGGCACCGGGCATCGACGCACTCATCGGTGTCTTTGACCGCGACCACATCATCGATGCGGTGCGCGGAACGACCGCGCCGCGCGAAAGGCTCGGCGACGGCGATGCCCGACCGGGTTATTGGATTTCATCCAACGCGCTCATTGCAGCGGCAGAGCGCGGCATCCCGACGGTTGGTCTCACGGTGAACGGGAAGGATGGCCGTGGGATTGGATACTTCGAAGGCGACGAGAATCGCTATCGTCTGACCCCCCGCCACTGGGCCTACCTGCGGGTTTCGGAGGGATGCAATCAACGCTGTGCATTCTGCACGATTCCATCGATCCGCGGCAAGATGCGATCCAAGAGTGCCGAGGCGATCGTGAATGAAGCGCGCATCTTGCTCGCTGACGGTGCCTTCGAGCTCAATCTCATCGGGCAAGACACCACCAGCTGGGGAATGGATATTGGAGATGCCGGTGGACTCGTGGGCATGCTCGAGAAACTCGATCGCGTTGTGCAGGAAGCGGGTGGTGGATGGGTTCGCCTGATGTACGCCTATCCATCCAACTTCACTCCAGCCATGATGGATGCCATCGCGCGACTCTCGAGCTTGGTGAAGTACATCGATATGCCGCTGCAGCACGCCAGTGATCGCATGCTCACCCTGATGCGTCGCAATGTTTCTGCCGCGCATCAAGAGGACATTGTGGCGCAGTTGCGCGATCGCATTCCCGGCATGGCAATCCGCACCACATTCATCACCGGACACCCCGGAGAAACCGAAGCGGATCACGAAGAACTCCTCGCACTCGTGGAGCGGTCGCAGTTCGACGCCATGGGGGTCTTTCGGTATTCATCCGAAGATGGCACACCCTCTGGGACAATGCACAGCGATCCAGCGCTGGCGGTCTCTGATGAAGTCAGTCGCCGCCGCGAGAAGGAGCTGATGGAACTGCAGCAGACGATCGCCTTCGAGAATGCTTCGTTCGTTGCCGAGCAGCGCTCGCAGTTCGATGTGCTGATCGATGGACCCGCGCGTGGTCAAACCCGCGGTCGCGCTACTGCGGGTGTGAGTGGCGATACGACGCTTTACTCGGGGCGGGGCTATCACCAAGCACCGCAGATTGATGGACTCACCCATGTCCTGAGCCGCGAACCACTCGCCGCGGGCGAACTGGTTCGCTGCACCATTGTTGCCGCGGATGGCTATGACTTGGTTGCCCAACCGGTGGCCGATCTCGAGAAGACGATTCGATTGCCAGTTGTTCGCTGAGAAAGAGGAACGAATGATGAAGAGTGCTATCCCCTCGAATTCGTTGCTCTTGGCGCTTGTGGCGACGATTGTTCTGAGTGGGCAGTCTGTGACTTCCTCAGCGCAGACAGGCGCACCCGCCACTATGCCGAGCGCGCCGAAGCTGGACATCGATCCCACCGAAACCATCGAGATCACCGGCTGGTGGACCAACGACCGCCAGGTGCTCTTCGTGCGCGAGGACGGCGCATTTTTCTGGTGGAATCAACCCAATCGTTTTCGCGCGGTCTCGAAGTCCGGTCGGTGGGATCGCCAGAATTACCGCACATTTTGGCTCGAACCCTATGTCGATCGCAAGACCCCCGGGGTGATGCCGCCGCGAATGCGCGGAGCGATGCGCCGCACCGACGGCGCGCTGCGGGTTGACATTGATCAGCTGCTCAACTTTCGTCATCTGGCAGAAGCCCCCAAGGCGCCAGAAGACTCGTATGTCGGTCGGTGGAGTGGTCCAGGGGGATCGCTCGAACTCAAGGCCGACGGCAAGTATGTGCTCGCATCGGCGCAGATGAGCGATCCCGCGCCGCTGGTTGCTCGCTCCGAGCATGCCGGCACTTGGACCTGTGACAAGCAGTACATCTTTCTACAGGCCGAAGGACCTGGGAACGATCCAGTGATCTGCACCATTGTTGATCGGCGCGATCCCGTCGATGCCAATTCGCCGGCACCGCCCAAGAGCTTCGAAGCGCTGACAACACCGATCGGTGAACTTCGCCTCGTGGCCAAGGTCAAGGATCCGAAGTCAGCCCCAGCTCCTTGAGAACATCTTCGGTGATCTCGGTTGATGCGGGGACTCGCAGGAAGGGTCGTCCCTGCACTTGCATCATCGCGTCGGAGAGCTCCACTGCATCGAAGGGCTGATCCGGCGGAACGAATCGATAGACGAAATCAATCCGCTGCCGATCGGCGACCACATCCAGCGCCGCAGTCATCTCGCGGTAGGCCTGCTGAACTTGTTCAGCCATGTGCTTGGACTGAATCTTCTGGAGCGTGGCAAACCACTTTTCGTACTCCGCCTGCAGCGCGGTGAATTCGCGCTTGGCATCCTCAAAGCTTGGATCATCCGGCTTGATTTCTGAATACTTCGACTGCAGGGCTTTGCTGCGGCTTTCAAACTCCTCGCCTTGCGATCGCGCCTCGTTCTCGAACTTCTTGCGCTCACTCGTAAATCGTTCGCTCGCCAGCAATCCCTTCATCACCCGATCGATGTGCAGGCATCCCACGCTGTACGCCCGCGCGCTCGGGGCGGCAGCCCAGGCGATCCGTCCCTCTTTGTTGGTGATGGAGAGCATCCCATCTGGTGCGGCCAAGATCAGCGAATCCGCTGGCCCAAGATCCGTGGCAAGAATCTTGGAAGCCCCCGCCGTGGTTCCCGAGAGTGTGATGGCAACAACACCGCCGACGAATCCGGCGAACAATGATCCGGCAATGACGATGAACGATTGACGCATCGCCACCTCAGTCTTTCTTTGGAGCCTGGACAGGAGCTTGGACATTCATCTCAGTCAGGATGTCTTCCGTGATATCGATCGCGTCGGGTGAACGGAGGAATGTCCGCGCCAGCAATTGTCGACCGATTTCGCTCTCGTCGCCCGGCTTGATCTCCTCAGCCGGTGGCACGAAGCGCATCACCAGATCAATCTTGCGGCGGTCGGCGACGACATCGACCGCTGCGCGCAGGTCGGCGTAGGCACCTTGATAGTGGCGTGCCACCATGGCGCGACCTTCGGTCTCGTTGAGATTATTCCAGTCGGATGCTTCCTTCTGAAATCCTTCAAACTCTTCGCGCATCGCAGGAAACTCGGGCGATTCGGGGGTCAATCCTTGCGCCTTCTCCATCAGCTCCTTGTAACGACTCTCGAACTCCTTGCCCTTCGCTGCGCGGGCGGCATCGAACTCCTCGCGTTCGCGTTGATACTTGTCGCTCTTCATGAGCGCGTTGAGAATTCGCCCGACATGCACGGTGCCGAGGGAAAACGCCCGGCTGCCTGGCTGATCCGACCAACCGAGCCGTCCCGCTTCGTTGGTCACCCGAAGCGTTTCTTTCCCCGTGAGCACGAGGCCATCGGCGGGACCGAGGTCTGTTGCCGCTGGATCCACCCGCGCCGAAGCGGTGTGATCGATTCCCGAAATGAAGAATGCAGTCAGCGCGCTCGAAAGCACGGATGCCGCAACGATCGTCGTTGTGATTCGCATCGCGCAAGCGTAGCGCGATCGCCGCCCCACGAACTCGCCGCTGGAAATGGCAGGGACTCAGTCGCCCTGATCGAGTACCGCCAGGAAGGCTTCCTGCGGAATCGTGACAGAACCGATCTGTTTCATCCGCTTTTTGCCCTCTTTTTGCTTTTCGAGGAGTTTGCGCTTGCGGCTGATGTCGCCGCCGTAGCACTTGGCGGTGACATTCTTGCGCATCGCCTTGATCGACTCGCGGGCGATGACCTTGCCGCCGATCGCCGCCTGCAGCGCGATTTCAAATTGATGGCGATCGATCTGCCCGCGCAGTTTCGACAAGATCAAACGGCCGCGATTCTCAGCGGTGCTGCGGTGGCAGATCAGACTCAAGGCCTCGACCAGCTCACCGTTCACAAGGATGTTCACTTTGGTCAGGTTGTCGGCGCGGTACTCGGTCACGTGATAGTCCATCGTGCCATAGCCACGGGTGATCGACTTCAGCTTGTCATAGAAGTCATAAATGATCTCAGCCATCGGCAGCTCATAATCCAAGATCTGACGGCTCTCGCTGAGATAGCGCTGCTCCTTGAATGTTCCGCGGCGACTATCGCAGAGCTTGATCAGGTCACCGATGTTTTCAGTGGGACACATGATCTCGAGTTTGGCAATCGGCTCGCGAATCGCCTTGATCTGCCCAGCGTCGGGAAGCTCCGCAGGGTTGTGAATCTCAATGCTGCTGCCGTCGTGCAAGTCGATCATGTACTTGACGGTCGGGGCCGTCTGAACGACTTCGACACCACCCTCGCGTTCGAGCCGCTCCTGCACGATGTCCATGTGCAGCAGGCCGAGAAATCCGCAGCGGTATCCAAATCCCAGCGCCTCGGAGTGCTGCACTTCGAAAGTAAAACTTGCGTCGTTGATATGGAGTTTCTCGATCGCTTCGCGTAGTGCTTCGAAATCGGCCTTGCGACCCGATCCAACATCCGTGTCGGCATTGGAGGGATAAAAGTCGCAGAAAACCATCTGCTTCGGCTCTTCATAGCCCGCCAGCGCCTCCTCGGCCGGAGCGTTCTCGAGCGTGACGGTGTCGCCAACGCGCACATCTGCAAGGCTCTTGATGTTGGCACTGATCGAACCAACCTGCGCCCATCCAATCTCTTTCACGCGCGTGGGATGCGGCGTGTAACGGGTGAGCTCGCTGACCGAGAAGGTGCGACCTGTCCCCATCATCCGAATCTTGTCACCCGTTTTCAGCGCGCCATCGAAGACTCGGATGTACACGACCACGCCGCGGTAGTCATCATATTTCGCGTCGAAGATGAGCCCGCGCAACCTGTCGGTCTTACCAGGCTTGGGCGGAGGCAACTTGCGACAGATGAGGTCGAGTAGTTCGGGGATCCCCTGCCCGGTCTTGGCAGATACCAGCACGCAATCTTCGGCGCGCAATCCAAAGACCTGCTCGATCTCCATGGCAACGCCATCGGGATCGGCAGCTGGAAGATCAATCTTGTTGATCACCGGAATCAGTTCGAGACCGCCCGAGACTGCCAGGTAGGCGTTGGCGACCGTTTGCGCTTGCACCCCTTGCGTTGAATCCACAACTAGGATCGCTCCTTCGCAGGCCGTCAATGCCCGACTGACCTCATAGGTGAAATCGACATGACCTGGGGTGTCGATGAAATTCAATTCGAAGTCTTCGCCATCGCAAGTGTGATGCACGGTGACCGAACTGGCCTTGATCGTGATCCCCCGCTCGCGCTCGAGATCCATCGAATCGAGGAACTGCGCCCGAGCTTCGCGCTGCGACAGCGCCTTTGTCTCCTGCAAGAGGCGATCGGCGAGTGTGCTCTTACCGTGATCGATGTGAGCGATGATTGAAAAGTTGCGGATCTGCATCGGACTGGGGAGCCCCGTAGTGTAGTCAACTGCCGCAAGTCACCGCGTTAGTGGGTCTCTGTGGCCGAGCGCGGTGCAGGCACCGCCTCCTGCGCCGCCCGCGAAACCGCCTCGATCAGCCGCAAAGCGAGCACGCTCTTGACCGCAGCAAGAGATGGAGCACGATCGCCGAGCTCGTGCGCAAGGCTGGTGACACCGCGTCCTACCAGCCCGCAGGGGACGATGAGTCCAAACTGCTTGAGGTCGGGATTCACATTGAGGGCGATCCCATGCATCGAAACCCAACGCGAGAGGCGCACCCCCATCGCGCAGATCTTGCGGGTGGTCCCGGCAGACCCGCCAACCCACACCCCCGTTGCGGTCGAATCGCGCACCCCAACCACTCCAAAGTGCAGCAGCGTTTCGATGACCGCGCCTTCGAGCAGGCGCAGATAGCCATGCACCCGCAGTCCCAAGCGATTGAGATCGAGAATCAGATACACGACGATCTGCCCAGGGCCATGCCAAGTCACATCGCCCCCGCGGTCTGTCTCCACGCACTGCACGCCAAGGGCGGCGAGTGCCTCGGTCGAGGCAAGCAGGTTTTTTTTGGCGTCGAGTCGGCGCGAGACCGTGACAACGGCCGGGACATGTTCGAGGAGATAGAGGATTCCCGCCGGTTGATCGGCGCAAATCGCAGAGCCAATCGCCGGTCGAGCCGACACCACCCGCTCATGCGCGGCACGCTGAATTGCATAGGCATCCGCGTATGAGATCCTGCCCAAGTCAACGACCTCAATGAGTCCATCTTGGTGCAGAGATTCCATCGGTCGCGATCCTAGTAGCCATCGCTATTCTCTCGCCGTGCCAAAAATCCACCACACGGCAATCATCGAGGGAGATGTCACACTCGCGGACGATGTGGTCGTGGGTCCTTGGTGTCACTTGCTGGGAACTTTGGGACCGCTCACCGTGGGAGCGGGCACGGTCCTGCGGTCGCGCGTTCAACTCGAAGGACCGCTGACGGTGGGCGAGAAAAACATGTTCTATCCAAACAACTGCATCGCCTGCGCGGCGCAGGATCTGGGAGCCTCGCCCGATGTCGCCGGCGCGGGCGTCATCATTGGATCGCACAATGTCTTTCGCGAAGGGGTGACCATCAGTCGCCCCAAGACCGACCAGCCCGGTCGCATCGGCGACCATAATTACTGGATGGCCAACTCGCACGCTGGGCACGATTGCATCGTTGGAAACCACTGCGTTTTCGCCAATGCGTGTTCGCTCGGGGGGCATGTCGAAGTCGCGGATCGCGTCATCACCGGGGGCAACTCGTCTGTGCAGCAGTTCGTGCGCATCGCGCGCGGGGCCTTCATCGGCGGGCTCTCCGGTGCGACCCAGGATGTCTGTCCGTTTTTCATGGTGTTGGAAGTCAATCACGCCCGCACGGTCAATGTCATCGGTATGCGCCGGGCTGGGATTCCGACGAAGTCGATCGACGCCGCGCGCTGGGCATTCGCCACGCTCTGTCGCAGTCGGATTCCGCCCAAGGCCGCACTCGAAGTTCTCAAGACGCGGGCGGGCGATCCAATCATCGACGAATACATTGCCTTCATCGAGTCATCCAAGCGCGGTATCGTGGTGTCGCGCGGTCGCCACAGCAGCGGCGACTGATCGCCTCTACGCACGGAAGGCACGGATGAAGAGCAGAGCGGTCACACGAAGGAGATCAGGATGATCGATTCGCACCAGCCCCCGATTCTGCAGAGTTGTTCCCGATGAGCGCATCAGTCTGCGTGTTGGGGAGCAGTTCGAAAGGCAACGCCACCGCCATTTCCTTCGATGATTCAGGTCGATTCGTACTCGTCGACGCTGGGCTCACCCCGCGACGCGTCCGCGCCGCACTCGTCGCCGCGGGTGCGACGGCGCGATTCCACACCTTGCGGGCGATCTTCCTCACCCATCTTGACCGCGATCATTGGTCGCCCGCTTGGGCCAAGCAACTTCAACGCGCTCCCGTCCCAGTGATTGTGCGGCGCGCCCACGCCGAATTGGCACTCGCGATGGGTGTTCCTGCCGCGTGTGTGCGACCACTCGATGGATCCTTCCGCCTCGGCGAGACGGCGGAGGTTCAACCGATTGCCGTACCACATGACGAGATCGGATCGACTGCCTTTCGCTTCGAGTGCGAACACGCCCGCATCGGGCACGCCACGGATCTCGGACGGGTGACCGATGAACTTCTCGGCGCATTCGAAAATCTGGACATGCTCTCAATCGAGAGCAATTATGACGAACAAATGCAACGCGCTTCGCTGAGACCATTCTTCCTGAAACAGCGAATCATGGGGGGCCGCGGACATCTGTCCAACGATCAGGCCGTCGATGCGGCGCGGAAACTGACCGCTTCGGGAAGGGTTCAGCATCTCGTGCTATTGCATCTTTCGCAACAGTGCAACTGCCCAAAACTCGCCCGCGACCTCTTCTGCCAGCAAGTGCCAGCGATGGCCGCATCGCTGGTCATCAGCCGCCCCAACGAACCGACTCCCCTCCTGCGCGTGCGCCGCGTGGTTTTGGTCTAACCTTCCGCCCTCCCGATGAGCGATCCGCTTACACATGAATGCGGGCTCGCGCTAGTTCGATTGCGCAAGCCGATCGCCTGGTTTCAGGAGCAGTACAACGATCCGGCATGGGGACTTCGCAAGCTCTATCTGTTGATGGAGAAGCAACACAATCGTGGGCAGGATGGCGCTGGGATCGCGACGGTTCGCTTCGACATGCCGCCGGGCGAACCGTTTCTCCAGCGGGCGCGTTCCGCCAAGCGCAATCCCGTGGAACGACTCTTCGATGACGCGCTCGCTCCACTGCGCAGTATGAGCGACGAGGCGTTGCGGGCGATTTCAGCGCTCGATCTCAAGCGGCGGGTTCCGCTCCTCGGTGAAGTCGGGTTGGGGCACTTGCGCTACGGCACATTTGGCGGGCGATCCGCGGATGCCTGTCATCCATTCCTGCGCCGTTCGATCATCGCGAGTCGAAACCTCGGGCTCGCCGGCAATTTCAACTTGACGAATTCGCCAGAACTCTTCGACCTGCTTGTGGAGTATGGACTGGCTCCAGTTGGTGGCAGCGATACCGGGGTGGTGCTCGAAAAAATTGGATACGCGCTCGACAAGGAACATGATCATCTGATCGCAACGGTCGGGCCGGGATCCTTCTCCGCGCTCGAGGGACGGCCACTCGCCCAATCGGTCTCGGACCAACTCGACTACAGCCGCATTCTTGAAAGGGCAACAGAGCGGTTCGACGGCGGATACACCCTCGGCGGGGTGGTCGGCAACGGAGATTGCTTTGCCTGCCGCGATCCAGCTGGAATCCGTCCCGCATTCGTGCTGATCACCGACGAGGTCGTGGCGGTGGCCAGTGAACGGCCGGCGCTCGCGGCAGTCTTTGATGTGTCGGTCGAGCAGATCACCGCGCTCGAACCAGGACATGTGCTGAGCGTCAAGCGCGATGGAACGATTCGGACCGCGCGCTTTGCCCCAGCTCAACCGATCCGCCAATGCAGTTTCGAACGGATCTATTTCAGCCGCGGAAACGATCATGAAATCTACGAGGAGCGCAAGCACCTGGGCGAAAATCTCGCTCCGCGCATTCTGGAGCGACTCGGTGGATCGATCGAACACGCCGTGTTTTCGTTCATTCCAAACACGGCCGAGAGCGCCTATCTGGGATTGGTGCAGGAGACCGAACGGATCATGCGCAAGCGCGGTGCTGATGAAGTCTGTCGGCTCGTCGCCGAGGGTCGGGCTACTCCCGAGCGCATCCACGCGCTCATGGATGTTCGGGTGCGCGCCGAGAAAGTCGCCCACAAGGACCAGCGACTTCGCACCTTCATCACCCACGATGCCGCGCGGCGCGATCTGGTGAGTCATGTCTACGACATCACTCGCGGCACGGTGAATCCAGGCGACACGCTCATCGCGGTCGATGATTCGATCGTTCGCGGCACGACGCTGCGCGATTCGATCATCACGATTCTCTCGCGACTCAACCCCTCGCGCATCCTGGTGGTGAGCAGCGCACCACCGATCCTCTATCCCGACTGTTATGGAATTGACATGAGCCGTCTGGGTCGCTTCATCGCCTTTGAGGCGGCGATCAATCTGGTGCGGGAGCGCGGCGATGATGCGTTGCTCGACGAAGTGGAGTCACTCTGCAAGGCGCAAGAGGGTTTTCGACCCGACTGCATGAAGAATCATGTGCGCCTGATCTACGACCGATTCAGTCAGGAGGAACTCTCTGTCGAGATCGCCAGATTGATTCGACCGGCCTCGGGAGAGTGGACCGGCGCGGTCGAGGTCATCTATCAGACCGTCGAGGGGCTTCGCCGGGCGATGCCCGCTCACACGGGCGATTGGTACTTCACCGGCGACTATCCGACCCCAGGCGGGTATCAGGTTCTCAATAGGGCCTTCCTGAACTGGCGACGGCAGAGCGACTTGCGCTCCTATTGAATTGACCACGGCGCGTGGTCGTGGGGGTCAATCTCTTGACATTTTCAGGCGGCTGGTGTTCAATGCTCGACTACCCATGGCACGCTATATCGGTCCAAAAGTAAAACTCTCCCGTCGCGTTGGTGTTCCGATTGCGGATATTCCGAAGCACACTGCCAAACGACAATTGACCCCGCCGGGGATGCACGGATTCCGCGGCAAGCGCGCCAAGCCTTATGGTGTGCGCAAGGATGAGAAGCAGAAGTTGCGCTACCACTACAGCGTGCTCGAGCGACAGTTCCGTCGCTACCTCGCTGAGGCGGGTCGCAGCAAGGGCAACACCGGAGAAGTGCTGCTCCAGAATCTCGAACGACGATTGGACAATTTGGTGCGCCGCGCCGGATTTGCCCGCACCATCTGGGCAGCCCGCCAAATGGTTGTGCATGGACATGTTCAAGTGAATGGACGCAAGGTCGATCGACCTTCGTACGCCTGCGAGCCAGGGATGTCGATTACGCTTCGTGATAGCGCCCACAAACTCGTGCGCGAAAATATGGAGAGTCTTTCCGGGCACATCGTCCCAGGTTGGCTCGAAGTCAATCCAGCTGAACTTGCCGCAAAGGTGTTGGCGACCCCGTCTTCAGAACAAATCCCCTTCGATGTGAATACGAATCTCATCGTCGAGTTCTATCGCTGATCGTGGAATAAGTGATCTCCAGAGCGCGCGGACGGTCTTCGTCCGGGCGCTCTTTTGCTAGAAAGACCGCAAGGAAACTGCCATGTTGAAATTTTTTCGCAAGAATGAAAAAGCATCGCGCTGGATTCTGATCGTCGGGATGACTTTGCTGATGGTCTCTTGGTTGGTCTTTGATCAGAGCAGCACATTTCTGACCGAGATGCTCACCGGCCGGGCGACTTGGGCCACCACGGTCGATGGCGTCGCCATCACCGAGGGGGATCGCACCAGAATGCAGCAGGAATTGCGGGCGATCGCGTTGATGGGTGACCCCACCGTGCGCGGTCTCGGGCTCGACAAGGATCCTGTGAAGTGGTTCTTGATCACCCGCGAAGCTTCGCTCGCTGGTCTGGTCGGTGGTGCCGCTGATGGACAGGCGCGATTGGCGGAGATCGCCGAGACCAACAAGGTTCTCGAAGGAAACCTGCTCGGTGCACTCTGTCGCGAGTCGGGTCAGAGTCCCACAGAAGTCTTTGAAACCCTGGCTAAGTTGAACGGCGTGCAGCGGTATGTCGATCTCATCATGAGCGGTCCCTCACGACTCTCGTCAACCCGTCTCGAGCAATCCGCAGCAACTCTGCTCGCCGCCGTTTCCGGCGAAATCGTGGTGCTCGACGGCAGCAAGTCGAAAGTTGAAGTTCCCGCGCCGAGCGAGGCGGCGCTCGCTGCGCAACTCGAGTCGTTTGGGGCGATCGAGCTGGGGCAGGGCGTGCATGGCTTCGGATATCGCATCGCCGATCGCGCGAAAATGGAATGGATGACTGTTCCCTCGGCATCGATCACCACACTGGTCGAGCAGAGCCCCGCCCTCTCCAACATTGAACTTCGCAAGTACTGGATGGATCATCAGTCGGAATTCGCCGCGGCGTCGCTCGCCACGAGTTCGTCGGCATCCACATTCGAAGGCTCGCGCGACGCGGTGAAGGCCAAGGTGCTGGCGGCGACCGTGCAAGCGAAGCGCGTCGAGTTCACGAAGTTCATCTCCGATCGCATGCAATTGTCCATGCGCGGCGTGCCGCAGGTCAATGGCTACTACACCCTGCCACCCGACTGGCTATCGCAGGAACTTTCCCTCGCGGCTTTGAGCGCTGAGATTGCAGAGAAGTATGGGATCGCTGCTCCGGCGATTGCAACCACGGGCGAGGGTTGGGTCGCGCGAACCGAAGTTGCGGCCATCCCTGGAATTGGATCCGCCACCACCAATCGCTTTGGATCGCAACCAGTCAACACCGCGCAGCTCGTTGAAGCGCTCCGGGAATTCGGTGGCAAGTCAACGCTCATCACCCAGGTCGGTGTCGCCAGCCCAGTCCTCCAAGGGGCGACTGGCGATCTCTTTGTTCTGCGCGTGACCGCGATCGAGGCGTCGCGTGCTCCCGGAACTGTTGAGGCGGTGCGGGAAGCGTTGATCGCCGATGTGAATCGGGCTGCGCGGTATGAGAAGCTGGTTGGACTGACCAGCGAGATTCAGCGCGAGGCGGTGGATCAAGGGCTCGCCGCAGTTGCGCTGACCTATGGCGTTCCAGTCGAGGCCTTCAAGGACATTCGGCAGGGCGACCGACAATTCCTGCAGTACGGCCTCAAGTTGCCTGGGCAGCTGCCAGGATTGGGTGCGGATGCAGGCGCGGTCAAGGCGATTGTTGAACGCGCCATGGGTCTGCCTGAGGGCAAACCGATTTCAGAATTGCCCGTCGGCGAGCGCACCCTTGTGATCCCAGCGGCCGACAAGTTGTCGCTGGTGGTGGTGCGAATCGACAGTCTGACGCCGATGACGCAAGCCGATATCCCTGCGCTCGTTTCTAATCAGCGCTTTCGATCGGTCGTTGCGTCAGATCAGGGCAGCGCCAACCCGGATGGCTCGAATCCTCTCGATCTTTTCAGCTTCGATGCGCTGGTCGCCCGTAGTGGATTCAAGCTCGCGAATCCTGGAGCGAATCGCGCTGAAGAAGGCGGAGATCCGGATGCGGAGTCGGCCCCAACCCCCGCGGAGGCGGGTCAATGAGCGAACAACTCGCGCCGATCTCGTACGACCTCTTTGCGAAGATCGACTTTCGGGTGGCGACGATTCGCGCCGCAGAGGTGCATCCCAATGCCGACAAACTGTTGAAGATCCAACTCGATGATGGCACACCAGCGGGTCGCCAAGTGTGTGCGGGTATCAAGGCCTGGTACGACCCATCGACGCTGGTCGGAAAGCAAGTGATCATCGTTGCGAATCTTGAACCCCGTCAACTGCGGGGCGAAACGAGCGCGGGAATGATTCTTGCCGCGAGTGATCTGCGCGAGCTTGCGGTTGTTTCTGAGCTCGCTGCGGACGGCGCTCCCGGCGCGAAGCCAGGACCCGACGCGCGCGATGTGATCTTGCTGACTGTCGACAAGGCTGTCAAGCCCGGTTCGAAGGTCAGCTGAGCTTTGGCAGCACCCCGACCGAGAGCGCATCGCGATCGCTGAGCATTCCGCCGTCGGAGCGCTGGCGCACCGTGCTATCGCGTCGCCACGAACGATCACAGCGGGGCTGCGAGCGCAAGTCTGCGACGGTCACGGTTGATGCCTCTGCATCCAGCGCCACGCGTGAGACGCCACAGAGGTCGGCGAGTTCTGCCGCAAATGGTGCGAGTGCGCCGATTGGGTCAGGCAGGGTGATCGCTGCATCGAGGGGATTCTCGATACCTAAACTCTTGGCGCCTTCCAGGGCCTTTGAGACCGCGCTGCGGGCGATCATGACTTCATCCCAGCGCGCATCCCGCGTCGCGGCAATCCCCAGGTGAACTTGCGAAAACAGAAGTGGCGCATCGCTGCCGCGCAGTGCGGTCCAGGCCTCCTCGGCAGTGTGCGGCAGGAACGGGGCGAGGAGCCGGCAGAGAACTTCCATCGCGGTGCGCGCGGTTGCTTGGGTCTGCCGTCGCCGTGGGCTATCCGCTGCATCGCAGTAGAGCCGATCCTTGACCGCGGCGCAGTAGATCGATGAGAGTGATTCATTGCAAAAGTTGAAGATGCCCAGATGCACCCGCCGAAAGTCATAGGCCTTGTACGCCGCGCGGCACTCCAACTCGAGCAGCGAGAGTTCGCCCAACAGCCATCCATCGATTGATTCTGGCTTGGCCGCGCGCGCGATAGCCAGTGCTTCCTCCTGCGTCCACGGTGGGGCGTCGTAAAGATTCGAGAGCAAGAAACGCAGTGTGTTTCGCACCTTTCGATAGGACTCCCCCGCCACCTTGAAGTAATCGAGGTCGATTCGAATGTCGCCGTCATACGCAACCCCAGAGACCCACCAGCGGGCGACCTCTGCACCGAAATCCTTCAGGATGACATCAACATCGAGGGCGTTTCCCGCACTCTTGCTCATCTTGCGTCCATCCTTGTCGACCAAAAATCCGTGCGTCAGCAGTGTTCGAAAGGGATTGACGCCAGTCACTCCCAGCGCTGGCAACATCGATAGTTGAAACCATCCCCGGTGCTGATCGCTGCCTTCGAGATAGAGGTCGGCCGGGAAGCCAATGCCGCGCTGCCGCAGCACAGAGTTCCAAGATGATCCCGCCTCAAACCAGACATCGAAGATGTCGTACATCTTGCTGAGCGCGGAGATGTCAAGATCCTGGGGAGCATCGGGATCGCTCCCCGCGTCGTAGGAACCGAGCAGTTCTGCGGGTGAAAGCGTGAACCATGCGTCGCTGCCTTTGTCACGCACGCACGCTGCGACCGCGCGCACACTCGCTGCAGTCATGAAGACGCCATCGTTTGGGGTGCGGAACGCGGGAATCGGAAGACCCCAAGCTCGCTGGCGACTGATGCACCAATCCGGGCGATTCTCGATCATTCCCTTCATCCGGCTGTAACCCCACTGCGGCACAAACTTGATGGAATTGTTCACCGCATCCATCGCCATCGTCCGCAGCGATTGACCCGCGCGCACTCCTCTGCGATCGACGCCAATGAACCACTGTTCGGTGGCGCGAAAGATCACCGGCGTACGACTACGCCAATCGTGGGGATAGGAATGGGTGAATTGCAGGGCGTGCACGAGATGACCGCTCGCCCGCAGATGCTCGACGACGAGGGTGTTGGCATCCCAGACAACTTTGCCGCGCAACCACGCTGGCGCCGTCGCGTCGAATGTCCCATCGCCTTGCACTGGACAGTACACATCGAGACCCTCGCGGAGACCTGTTCGGTAGTCGTCGTCTCCGTGACCGGGCGCGGTGTGCACGAGTCCCGTTCCATCATCCATGGTCACATAGTCGGCCGCGACGATGCGACCGGTTCGATCACAGAAGGGGTGGCGATACTCGAGACCGACGAGATCGCTGCCCCGCGCCGTTGCCAGCGTCGTGACCGTGGTCGCGCCCACGATTGCCGCGACCCTCTCGAGCATCTCCGCCGCGACGATCGTGAGGGACCCATCCATCTCCACCAGCGCGTACTGCGCCGTTGGGTGCAGGGCGATCGCCAGATTCGCCGGCAGCGTCCACGGGGTGGTCGTCCAAATCATGAACGAGGGATTGCAGGCGCACTCGGTCTTGAAGACGGCATCGACCTTGGCCCGGTCCGCTGCTTCGAAATCAACATAGATGGAGGGGTCAACGCGGTCCTCATATTCGAGCTCGGCCTCGGCGAGTGCCGTTTGATTGGCAATCGACCAGTGCACCGGCTTCAGTTGTCGAAAGACGAAACCCTGTTCGAGCAAGTCCGCAAAGACCTCAAGCGTGCCCGCCTCATACTGGGGCTGCATCGTGAAGTATGGATTGGCGTAGTCGGCGAGCGTCAAGAGTCGCTGCATCTGAATCGCTTGCGACTTGATGAATTTGGTGGCATAGGCAGCGCATTCGCGGCGGATCGCCATGCGCCGATGATCATCGCTGAGGGTGTCGAGTTTCGCAGCCTTGCCACTCTCGACCAGACCGGTCATGACGCGATGTTCGATCGGCAGTCCGTGGCAGTCCCAACCGGGCACATAGTGACAGGCGCGACCCTCCATGAGAACGCTGCGCACCACGATGTCCTTGAGAACTTTGTTGAGCAAGTGACCAACATGAATCGAGCCGTTGGCGTAGGGCGGTCCATCGTGAAAGACGAATGGTTCACTCGCCGCGCGGGCTTGGGTGACCGCCCCGACGACGTCGTTGGCCTGCCAGCGGGCGAGCGTGGCGGGCTCGGCCTGCGCCAGATTTGCCTTCATCGGAAACGAAGTCTTGGGAAGGTTCAGCGTTGGCTTGTAATCGCGGGGCTCAGTCATGGAAGAACTGAGTCTAACGACCCCCAATTACGCGGGTTTGGGATCGCTCGGCTTCACGACCTCGTCGAGGTACTTCTGAAAATCTGCGAGGTGATAGGAGATGAAACAGAAGGCGTGGTGAAGTGCGAACCACTCGATATCGGTGGGATCCTTGGTGAGATCTCCGCGCTGCCGATTGAGTTCCGCAAGGATGGGTTCAACTTTCATGGTGACGGAGCGTATCGCGCCAGGACACTGGGCGCACCCCATTACCCCGCTCACGCCGCCTGTGCGGTCCCCGCAACTCCATCACGGGTCACGATGAAGAAGTCGCTGGTGATGGGATAGGGCAATCGCGAGTAGTCGCGGGCGATGCGCGCGCGAACCCGTTCGATGAATGGGTCGGGACCATAGGAGAGGGCGATGAAGACATCACGGGCCGGCGTTGCCACATAAAAGTCGCCGCGCAACTCCTTGGCCAACCGTTCGTGCAACTTCGACAAGAGAAGTCGAGCTGCGTCGTATCCATCCTTCAAGGAAAGCAGTGCCGCACGCCCACCATCATGGCTCGCGATCACCTGCACTTGCAGGTCGGGCGCATAGCCACAAAGATTCTTTCGAGCGATCTCCTCGAGTTCTTCGGGACCGATCCCCCAACGAACCATCTGCTCGGTCGAGACGCTCACCGTCATTTCTGGCATGTCCATCACAAAGACGATCACCGTGCCATTGACATATGGCAAGTGGGCGATCGATTCGCGGTGAACGCTCTCAAAGATCGACTCGGGCTGGATGCGCGGCATGATTCGATGTCGCGCGACCGCGAAAGGAATGAGGGTTGCGCCGACCGAGTCTCCTTCGAAGATTCGGTCGAAGTAGCCACGAACAAAGTTTGCCCCGCGCTGCGGGTCCTGTTGGACCATTCGAAAGAGATTTTCAAGGGCAATGGCCTTGCCGTCCACTGTCAACTTGAGCGGCGAGATTGTTTCGATGGGCCGACTGGTGTACCAACCCTTCAGCAGCCGCACGACCGACTGGGTAAAAGCCTGCGAATCGCTGGGCATTGGTTCATTGTCGTTTGTCTCGTCCATTCCCTGTCCTCCAAGTGTTCTTTCAAATGCGCACAGATTGCGTCGTACCAACACCCTGACTATCGGATAGAAATACGACCTCAACAAGCTGACTTGTTCATTTTTTCACCACCTTTTCGCGCAACTTCATGATCGACCTCTCTCACTTCTTTTCGCAGAACGCTCAGGCCTCTTCCCGCGGACCGCTGCTCATCATTGCGGGTCCTTGCGTTCTTGAGAGCGATGCGATCAATCTGCAAATCGGGCAGACCATGCGCGATTCCTGCGCAGAACTTGGGCTCTCCTTCGTGTTCAAGGCCAGCTTTGACAAAGCGAATCGATCGAGCGTTTCGAGTCCGCGCGGGCCAGGAATCGCGCGCGGTTGCGCCATGCTGGCGGCGCTGAAGTCGAAGCTCGGCGTCCCAGTGACGACCGACATCCACGAACCATCCCAGGCAGCGCAGGCGGCGCAAGCCGTCGACATTCTGCAGATCCCGGCCTTTCTCGCGCGCCAGACTGATCTGCTCGCGGCGGCGGCGGCGACCGGTCGCGCCGTGAATGTCAAGAAGGGGCAGTTCATGGCGCCAGCAGAAATGATGGGTGCCATCGGCAAATTGCGCGAGGCAGGCGCCAAGGAGATCATGCTCACCGAGCGGGGAACATTCTTTGGATATCACCGACTGGTCAACGACTTCGCGGGCGTTGGCGAGATGCTCGAGATGGGAGTCCCGGTCTGCTTTGATGTGACCCATTCAACGCAGCGACCCGGCGAGGGAGCGACCAGCGGCGGGCAGCCACATCGCGCTCTGCTCCTGGCCCGCGCCGCAGTCGCCGCGGGTGTTGATGCGATCTTCTTGGAATGCCACCCGAACCCTGCGGCGTCGCTCAGTGATCGGGCGACGATCCAGCCCCTGTCAGAGATGCCGGCACTCCTCGCAACGCTCGCTGAGATTCGCCGCGTGGTCAGGGACCGATGAAGTGCGAACACTGCGACAAGCCCGCAGTCGTTCACGAGACCATCATCAAGAGTGGCATCGATACCGAGGTGCATCTCTGCGCTGAACACGCGATCGCTGCTGGGTATCCCCTGCCACTCGAGCAACCGATTGCGGACATCTTCCCGCAACTCGCTGCGGTCGCAAAAGTTGAGGGAGCATCCACCAAGGAGCGCTCATCGAAGTGCCACGCCTGCGGATTGACCTTCGCGAGCTTTCGAAAGACTGCCATGCTCGGCTGTGCGACCTGCTATGACGCATTCATGCCGATGATCGAGCAGGTCATCGAACGCGCCCAGGTCGGCGCCACGCATCACCTGGGTCGAAGCCCAAAGGGCGGAGCCGAGGTGGAACGGACGCAGTTGCTTCGGGCAAAGCTGATGCGCGACCTTGAGAGCGCAGTCGCCACGGAACAGTACGAGCGCGCCGCGAAGATTCGCGACGAACTCAAGGCGCTCGACACAACCTTGCCATGACGATCCCCTTCTCAGCCGCGCTCTCGCAAATCGGACCCGACTCGGATGTCGTCGTCACCAGTCGCGTGCGGATCGCGCGAAACATCTCTGGATTCCCGTTCATCTGCCGGGCCAGCAACGCGGTGCGCCTAGAAATCATGCGCGTGGTCAAGCGGGCGGTCGACCGACCCGCGCTTTCGTCGCCGAGCGACCGAGGTCTGCAGTGGATCGATCTGCAAGCAGTTCCCTCGCGCGAACGCGTGCTGCTCGCCGAGCGCCACCTGGTCTCGCGACACTTTGCAAACAGTGAGGGACCGCGTGCACTAGCGCTCTCGCACGATGAGCACGCCAGCGTGATGGTCAATGAAGAGGATCACCTGCGCATTCAATACCTCTGCGCAGGATCGCGTCTGCCGGATGCATTCGCAGCCGCATTCGCCCTGGAATGCGGGCTTGCCGAAACCACACAGTTCGCATTTCACTCGCGGTGGGGATACCTGACGGCTTGCCCCACCAATGTTGGTTCTGGTATTCGGCTGAGCGCGATGCTCCACCTGCCAGCGGTGCAGATCATGGGTGAGGTCGAGCGGATCAAGCGGGCGGCGCGCGAGTTGCATCTCGCCGTACGCGGCTACTACGGCGAAGGGTCCGAGTCCGCTGGAGACTTCTTTCAGTTTTCCAATCAGCAGACACTCGGGTCGAGCGAAGATGCGCTCTTGGCGGACTTCCACGGCAACGTCCTGCCGCGACTGATCAGCTACGAACGGGATGCCCGCGCAGCGGCGCTGGAACGACATCGCAATCGGCTCGAAGACCTGGTCTTTCGCGCGCGGGCGAATCTGAGCGCGGCCCGGCTGCTGACGGCCGCGACGGCGACACGCGATCTCAGTCGAATGCGTTTGGGGGCGGTACTCGGCATGCTGCCGATCAATCTGGCCAGACTGCAGCGATTGCTCCTGCAGGTGCAGCCGGCACATCTCTCGATGGTCGATCCCCGTGCCGCTGACGGCGAAGAAGTCGAGCGGGAAGTTCGCGCGACCTTTGTGAGGCAGGAACTCGCTCAATCGTCAACGGATCAGGAGTGAGTTCGTTGCGTCGGCGAATGCCGCAGCGGCGAAGTCCTTCTCCGTCAATCCACCGGCATCGTGGGTCGAGTATCCCAGCGTCACGCGGTTGTACTTAATGAGCATGTCAGGATGATGTTGGCTGCGCTCTGCCTCGAGCGCAATCTGATTCGCGAAATGCATCGCGATCACAAAGTCGCGAAAAACGAAGGTGCGCTCGATCAGATCGCCGCGGCACGACCAATCGGTCATCGCGGCCAGATGCGATTCCACTTGAGCCGTTGTGAGTTTGTTGGTCATGTGGTGAGTTGCTCGAGAGCAGACGATAGACGATCCCCTACACTTTCAACTTCGTGAGCATTCCACTCGAACACCAGTCTTTGCGCCAACTCCACCCACGGATCGCGGTGACGTCGCTGCAGATCGGCGACACGCATGAGACAGTCGCCCGCATCCTCTCGACGCGATTTCACTTTGATGCCCAGGTGATCCCCGCCGGTGATCCCGTGGCAATCGGCATGGCCATTCGTGAGGCCCAAGCGCTGGTCGTGATCGGACTCCCGACGCGTGCTGACATGGAGCGGGCGGGAATCGAAGAGGCGGTCTCGAGCATGATCCCAGTCGTCGCACTCTGGGCGGGGGACGGGGCCAACGAGCCCGCACCCGCGGGAATCTCATTCGTACTGGATCCAGCGGTCGGACCAGAACATCTGGCGACAGCCCTCGCGGCGCTCATCGCTCGGCAGCGGGAAATCCAACGATTGCGCATGGACACGATGTCGGCGATGCATTTTTCTGGCGGACTCCGCAATGAGATCGACACGATCCAAGAGGAATTGCAACTTGCCGCGAGTGTGCAGCGCGAGTTTCTTCCCCGCATACTGCCCACGCTTGGCGGGATCGCATCTGCGGCACTCTGGCGTCCCGCCGCCTATGTCTCCGGCGACATTTACAATGTCATGCGACTGGATGAACATCACCTCGGTCTCTTCGTGACCGACGCCGTCGGACATGGTGTGCCCGCCGCGCTCTTGACACTGGTGATCTCGCGCAGCTTGCAGACCAAGGAAATCACCGGCACCTCGTATCGCATTCTTTCGCCGAGCGAAGCACTCGCGCGGGTCAATGCCGAGATGATGCAGCGTGCCGGGCGCACTACGCGTTTCGCCACCGCGATTTACGCGGTCATCGACACCCGCAACCATCGCATGACGGTGGCAAGTGCGGGACACTTGCCACTCATACGCATCCGCCGTGGTCGCGCCTGTGAACAGATCATGACCCAAGGCGGTCTGCTGGGCGTCTTTGAGGACGAGTCGTTCTCAGAGGAGCAGGTCGACCTCGAGCCGGGCGACAAACTGATTCTCTACACCGACGGTTTCGAACAGGCCTTCCCAGAACTTGGGCAAGATCCCGCCGCACCGCGACTGCCAAATCGCAGGTATCTCGATGTCTTTGATGAGTTTTCATCGCTGGCGGATCCCAAAGACTTCATCGCAGCGATCGACGCCCGGCTCGACGAGGAGGGTCAGGACTTTCCGCAGATTGATGATCTCACGCTGCTCTGCACGGCGTGGAACAACGACTAGCAGACTGCTGAAATACTCGAGTTCTAGGCGCGACTCTGAATCCGCAAGCAGACTCTGCCTGTAGCCGGGCGGGTTGTGAGTGCCGCGGGCCAA
>SIAB01000024.1 GCA_009692015.1 Phycisphaerales bacterium | reverse complement strand
CGCACGATGAGCTCTCCGGAAAACTCGAGTTCGCCGGCGATCTCTTGAAAGGGTGGCACGAAGGCAGCGTCGGCAGAGGCCTCGACCCCGGTCACGCCGAGGAGGAGGGAAGCGGTCGAGAGAAAACGCGGCAGAGACATTCTTCGCATAGCAGAAGGTACTCCCATAAAGGCGAGATTCCAGTTGAAAGTGCGGGTTCCTTTTTGCGGATGCGCTCCCCAAGCGACCTTCTGCTACAAACCCTCCTATGGAACCGGCTGAGATTCTGGCGGCGGCGGGCAAGATCTCTCAGATCTACGCGGTCACCGATGGATCGGGCTTCGACCTCAGGAAGTGCAATCCAGCTGAGAAGGATGGATTTGCGAATATCAAGAAGGCGGATGCGCCAGAGCATCTTGAGGATGGGGTGGGCGTGCTCGCCGATCTGCAGGAAAAACTCTACGCCCAGGATCACTGGTCCATCCTGCTCATCTTTCAGGCGATGGACGCCGCCGGGAAGGATGGAGTCATCAAGCATGTGATGTCGGGAATCAATCCGCAAGGGTGCGCGGTGCATTCATTCAAGGCACCCAGCGCGGAGGAACTCGACCACGACTTCATGTGGCGAACGACTCGGCAGTTGCCGGCGCGGGGAATGATCGGCATCTTCAATCGCTCCTACTACGAGGAGGTGCTCGTCGTGCGAGTGCATCCCGAAATCCTCGCGGCCCAGAAGATCCCCAAGGATCTGCTGGGGAAGGATCTCTTCGAAACGCGCTACGAGGACATCCGCAGGTTCGAGTCTTACTTATCGCACAACGGAACGGTGGTCCGAAAGTTCTTCTTGAATGTCTCCAAGGACGAACAGCGCCGGCGATTCCTCGAGCGCATCGATACACCCGAGAAGCATTGGAAGTTTGCGGCGCGCGATGTTGCGGAGCGGCAGCACTGGGATGGCTACATGGACGCTTACCAGGCGATGATCCGCAATACCGCATCGAAGTCTGCTCCGTGGTATGTCATTCCGGCGGACAACAAGTGGTACACGCGCATTGCCGTTGCCGGTGTCATCATCGACACGCTGGCATCACTCGGGTTGCACTATCCAAAGGTTGCGGGGAAACGCCTGGCGGAACTGCAGTCGGCTCGCGCGAGTTTGCTCGCAGAGAAGGCGTGACGGCTCACCGCAGCGATGATTGAAGTCGGCGAACTGTCCTGACCGCCAGTGGCGGGGCGCTGGCGAGCACCTGATCGATCGTCGCGCGCTCACGGCGCAATTCGCCCAGCAGCTTGAGCGTGTGGGCATCGAGGTTGAAGATCCAGCGCTTGTAGAACTGTTCAAGCTCCTGGCGATTGAAACGGGACATCGGATCATCGAGTCCGCTCTGGGCGATCGACCACTCCACTAGGCGCGACGGTGAGCCATCGAATCGATAAAGATTCGTCGAGATTTCAAGCCTGCGACGGAGAGTGCAGAAGGGATCGGTCGCTTCTCCCGGCAGCGCGGTCATCAATTCTTCGGCACCCTTCTTGGAGATCGAGCCGAGCCATCCACCGCCCGTGGCAAAGTCGACATCGGTCAACGAAGGTCGGGCGTGAATCCCATTTGAAAAGCCCTGCTCATCGATGAGCTCGAGCGCCGCAACACTGGCAAGCATGATCTTCTCGCCGACCGATGGAAAGCGAACCCAGACACGCAAGTCGGTCTTCTCGGCGTGGGTCACAACTTCGATCTTGGAGACCAGACCGATTCCCCACTCGGGACGCGAGGGATGACGAACGCGGTCGCCCTTTTTGTATGTTGCTTCAATCATGCGATGACGAGCGCGCAACAACCGAATCAGTCATGAGTCGCGCCGCCTTGTAGAGTGTAGCGATGCAGGGCGGAATTGTGATCGCTTTCTTTGGAGACACGGTTGGTCAACCCGGGCGGCGCGTGCTGCAGCAGGCGATCACCTCGGTTCGCGAATTGCACCGACCCCATGCGATCATTGTGAATGGGGAAAACCTGCGAAACGGCTCGGGAATCACGGCTGAATTGTACAAGGGCCTTCGCGACCTCGGGGTCGATGGGGTCACCCTCGGCGACCACGCATTTCGCGATCCACGGATCACACCGGTTCTCGAGGATCCATCCGAGCCGATCGCGCGACCAGCCAATCTTTCGATCAAGGCGCCGGGCAAGCGATGGATCCGCATCCCAAAGTCAGCAGCGAGGCCGCGCGACATCTTCGTCGTCACCGTGCTTGGGCGGGTCTTCATGACCCTGCATGCCGACGATCCCTTTGCGGCCGTGGATGCTGTGATCGCATCACTGCCGGAGCCTTCACCACTGGTCATCGTCGAAGCACACATGGAGGCGACATCAGAAAAGGCGGCACTCGCCCACTACCTCGATGGTCGCGTCGCGGCAGTCATTGGATCGCATACCCACGTGCCAACGGCCGATGCCAGGATTCTCCCGCGCGGGACGGCCTTCATCACCGATGTCGGAATGTGCGGACCCTACGCCAGCATCATCGGCCGCGATCCGACTGGCGTGCTTCGCGCCATGACGACGGGCGTGCACACGAACTTCGAGATGGGCGAGGGTGGTGAACGGGCCTGCGGATGCCTGGTTGAGATCGATGTGGCAACGGGTCGCGCGATTCGAATCGAACGACTTGACTTCGCCGCGGATACAACTCGCGCGCCATTTGTGACCCGTTGAATCAGATCGGCGCAGGGCCGAATCCGCCGCCACCTGGAGTTGCGATCTCGAAGGCGTCGCCCGCTGCGACTTGAAGGGCGACGATCCCCGCAACTTCTTCTGGCACTCGACCAGCGCGAATGATCCGCTGGCCACCGCGCGCGCCAGGCAGGCCGCCATGCAGGCCGTAGGGGGCTTCGACGCGGTGCTGGGACAAGAAGGAGAGTTCGACAGGTTCGAGAAACAGCAGGCGGCGGATCAATCCATCGCCGCCACGGTGCAGGCCAGCTCCACCTGATCCTTTGCGAATGGCGAATCGCTCGAGGCGCACGGGATAGCGTCGCTCGAGAACCTCGGCGTCTGTGATGCGGGTGTTACTGATATGGGTGTGCAGCCCACTCGCGCCGGATCCGCGCTGCGATGCGCCCGCGCCGCCGCCGATCGTCTCGTAGAAACCGAAGGCGTCATTGCCAAAGAGCAGGTTGTTGACCGTGCCTTGACTGCAAGCCGCCAGATCGAGCGCCCGCCAGAGCAGATCGACGAGTCGCTGACTCGTTTCGGTCTGGCCGATGGCACAGGCTGGACATGCTTCGGGAGCGGCGCTGAAGTCGGGCGAGAGAATCGTGCGATCAGGCAGGATGATCTCGACTGGATCGAGCAATCCCTCGTTCATCGGAAATGCTGGTCCATCGCTGCCGAGATCAAGACCAACCAGAGCGCGAATCGCGTACATCACCGCCGCGCGTGTGACCGCGGCGGGGGCATTCAGATTGCCGTGATGTTGTCCGGCACTCCCGCTCAGATCGAAAGTCAGGCGGTCGGGATGCCGTGATCGGCGCACCTCAAGCACGAGAAGGGTGCCATCATCGAGCCGCTCCTCCATCGCCCCTGATGAATCGGGTCGCGCCCGGAGCGCGCGTTCGCTTGCCCTGCGCGCGGCAGTTCGAAGCGTGACGGCGCAGGATCGCACCGCCTCTTCGCCATGCTGCACGAAGAGTCCGCGCATCCGCGCGGCGGCAAGTTCATTCGCGGCGACCTGCGCGCGCAAGTCGGCGAGATTGTCTTCAACGAGTCGGCTCGGCCAGGCACCAGAACGCAACAGGGTCTCGACGCGATCGAAGCAAGCTCTTCCGCCCTCGACGAGCAGCGTCGGCGCGATGACGACTCCCTCTTGCGCCAGCGTGGTGGCATCGGGTGGCATCGATCCTGGACGCGTTCCACCGACCTCTGCGTGATGGGCGCGATTGGCAGCGAAGCCGAGGAGGTCAGCCGCCGTGCTGAATATTGGGGTGATGACGGTGAGGTCGGGCAGATGCGATCCACCGAAGTGTGGATGGTTGACGACTATGACATCGCCGGGATTCACAGCGCGGTGCGCGATCACGGCCCGAACGCAGGCGCCGAGCGCACCAAGATGAATTGGAATGTGCGGTGCGTTCACGACCAGAAATCCAGTGCTGTCGAGGATGCCGCAGGAGAAATCGAGCCGGTCTTTGATATTGGGCGAGACCGAAGTTCTGCGAAGTTGCTCGCCCATGTCGGTGGCGATGGCGCTCATGTGCGCGGCGATGATCTCGTGACTCGAAAGGGAACGGCGCGTCGGTGTCGCGCCGCGCGAGTCGATGGTCATGACGATGGCACCGCAGGCGTGGGCACGAGCAGTCCACCCAGCGGGAAGGAAGGCAGTTGAATCGGAGCGCATGATCGAGGCGGGGCCTGAGCGGTCGGCGAAGATGGTCGATGCGGAGGGGGACGCTGCGACCCGATTTGTGCGGCTCGCTTCGATGTGCAGGCGGATGCGTTCCACCTCGATCGGACGGTTCGCAGCCGGGCTGAAGCCATACACCGATCGGTATCGCTCAGCGAACGAATTCTCAATCACATCGGGCAAGTTGTCGGCGTGGGCATCGGTTCCAATGTCGATTTCCAAACTCTCCTCTTGCCCTTGGGTGCGCAGCATCAGCAGTCGGCGGGTGACGAGCGCGGTCGTGGCGTCGACTCCAAGTGCGCCGAGCTCCTCTTGACCGCGCCTCTGAAGCTGCGCAAATTCTGCGGGCAACAGAGCGGCGGCGCGCGCGAGCGGCGACAAGAGGAGCTTCGAGAGAATGCGGGTGATGGGCGCCTGCGAAATCCCGCTGGCGCACAACAGCCCGGCATCCGCCGGAATGATTACCGTCGCGATACCAAGCCGCTCGGCGACGGCACAGGCGTGCAATCCGCCAGCGCCACCAAAGCAAACGAGTGCATGATCCGCAGGATCGACCCCACGACGAACCGTGACCGTTCCAATTGCATTCGCCATCGCTTCGGTGGCGATGTCGACGAAAGACTCGAGCATCGATTCGAGGGTGAACGACCGTGTGCCACTCTCAATGATCTCCGCGTGCAGCGCCCGGGCACGATCTTCGGCACGGGAGACTATCAATGGAATCGGCATCTCTTTCGGATCGATCCGATTCAGAAGGAGATGCGCATCGGTGAGTGTGAGCGGTCCACCTTCGCCGTAGCAGGCGGGTCCGGGCGATGCCCCGGCACTTCGAGGACCCACGCGAAGCGCCTCACCATCCCACCAGCAGATTGAGCCGCCACCGGCCGCCACGCTCTCGACTGCGATCGACGGCGAGGCAATGATCGCGCCGCCGACACTGGTTTCGTCTCGGATCTCAGGTTCTCCCGCGACGCGCGCCACATCGGCGCTGGTGCCACCCATGTCGAGGGTCACGGCGCGATCGAATCCGCAGCTGCGCGCGATTGCCGCAGCGGCCGCGACACCACCCGCTGGACCAGAAAGGAGGCTTTCGCGCGGCTGAAATGCTGCTGCGGGGAGCAGCCCACCGGAGCTGGTCATCATGAGTAGTTCTGCGCCGCACGCATCCTTTGCAACGCCGCGAATGAATGCCCCGACTGGGCCAGAGAGTGCCGCATCGACCACCGCGGCACGGGCGCGCGGTTCAAAGCGACTGGTGGATCCACATTGATGCGATGCGGTGATCCACGAGAATCCCTCGTCGGTGAGAACGCGCGCGACCTGCGCTTCGTGGATGGAACTGCGACCTGCGTGCAACAGAGCGATCGCTGCGATCGAGGCACCCTCGCGGTGCGCCGCGCGCGCGCGGCTACGCAAGAGTGGTTCGTTGAGCGGCTGAATCTCCCGTCCATCATGGGCCATGCGCACCGGCACACCGATGGCGTGTTTTTCGAGCGGTGGATTCTTCGAGGGAGTCGTGGCGAAGATGTCGAGTCTGCGCTGGTCACCAATGGCCAGGAGATCCTCGAGCCCCTCATTGATGAAGAGGGTGACGGAACTGACCCGGCCCTCGAGGAGCGCGTTGGTGCCGCGAGTCGTGCCCACGCAGATCCGGCAATCCGCGAGTGATTCTGGGTGTGGGCGGTTCAGGGCGAGGCGCACCGCCAAGAGCGGTGCCTCAAAGGGAGCCACGAGATCCACGATCGCTCCTGCCGCGAGAGCAGTCATCGGATCGGTGGAGTCGACGGAGGCGTCGAGGTGCAATTCAATTCGACCTGCACCAGCGGATCGCGCGGCGCGGATCGACCAGCACGAGGCAGGCGCTGATGCGTTCCGGCAGGCACGAAGTAGGAATCCACGGAAGAAAGATTCAACCACTTCGGTCGATGGCATCGTGTTCAGCGCGATCGTCGCAGATCCGCTTTGCCATAAGACGACCACGCCACGCAGTGCCGCCGTGCTGAGAACCTTGGCGCGGCGAATCTCGCCACGAGGTCCACGCACCACGCAATCTGTGAATGTGCCGCCCGTGTCGACCCCGACTTCCCAAGCGAACGATCGATGCGAGTGTGGTCGGTCATCCATGGTCACGGTTGGTTCGCGAGCCTATCGGGTCGGTTACTCTTTGGTTCTCATGGGATTCGTGGTTGATCTTGCCTACATGACCGCTGCGATCGCCACGCTGCCGATTTGGCTTGTTTCGATGTGGATTCGCGGCAAGTTGGCAACCGACTGGGCGGCGCGGTTCGCCCTGCGGATCCCCGCAGCGTTGCCTCGAGAAGGGCAGAGTCATCCTCGCCGACCACACATTCTCATCCACGCTGTCTCTGTTGGCGAAGTCAACTCAGTGCGTTTACTTGCAGACTCACTCGCAGCAGCTCCTTTGTTTGCAGCAGTCACTGTGAGTGTGACCACCGATACGGGTATTGCCCGAGCCAAGCAACTCTTCAGTGATCGACACAGAGTCGTGCGCTTTCCCTTCGACCTCTCGTTTTCGATGGGCCGATTCCTGCGAGCGGTCGATCCAGACCTGGTGCTGTTGACGGAGCTTGAGATCTGGCCAAACTTCACCCGCATCTGTGCAGAGCGGCTGATTCCGGTTGCGGTGATCAATGGACGATTGAGTGCGCGCAGCTTCGCCCGTTCCCTTCGGGTGCGGTGGTTCCTCTCGCCGATGTTTCGACGACTTGCCCATGTCTGCGCGCAGGACGCCACCTACGCCGAACGATTCGCGGCGATGGGCGTGGCGGACGATCGCATCACAGTGACTGGAACGATGAAGTGGGACACGGCAGAGATCACCGATTCTGTCGCTGGTTCCGAGGCACTCGCGCAGGAGCTCGGTGTGGATCGATCCAAGCCCCTCATCGTCGCCGGATCGACTGCGCCCGGGGAAGAGGCGCTCATTCATAGTGCCTGTCCAAGCGGCGTGCAGTTGCTCTGCGCCCCGCGCAAACCCGAGTGGTTCGCTGCCGCGGCGCAGGCACTTCCTGGAGTTGTTCGCCGCAGTTCGAAGCAGCAGGGGAGCACAACCGGGCGCTTTCTCCTGGACACCATTGGTGAACTTCGCAAGGCCTATGCGCTCGCTGACGTCGTGGTACTCGGTCGCACCTTTGGCAAACTGCACGGATCCGACATGATGGAACCAGCGGCACTCGGAAGAGTCGTCGTCATCGGTCCACAGGTTGAGGACTTTCGAGCGACCGCCAGCGCACTTCTTGATGCCGGAGCAATCGTGCAAACCACGGCGGAGAACCTGCCCGCAACACTTGCAGAACTTCTGGCGGATCCCGCCCGCCGCAAAGCAATTGGGTCTTCTGCGCAGCGGGTGGTCGCGCGCGAGCAGGGGGCTTCGCTGCGCCATGTGCAGTTGGCACTGCGGCTGATTCAAGAGAAGTTCCCCGATGGGGCAACCAGATCGGCGGCGGCAAGGTGAACGACCCTATCGACGAATCGGGCATTCTGCAGGCTGTCGCGGCGGCCAATGACCGACTGCCCGCGAGCGTGCTGATTCCGCCCGGAGATGACATGGCACTCTTGGAAGTGGGCACAGCACGACTTCTTGTCGCCGTCGATCAAGTTGTCTCTGGGGTGCACTTTGTGGCGGCAACGCCGATCGACCTCATCGCCCGCAAGGCCATCGCCCGCAATGTCAGCGATGTTGCCGCGATGGCGGGGATCCCAGTCGCAACGCTGGCCTCTGCCACGCTTCCACGCGAAATGTCGCAGCAGTCCGCGCAACAACTTCTTGAATCGGTACGCCGCTTTGCAGAAGAGTTCGGCGCACCGCTGATCGGCGGAGACACGGCGGTGCACAAGGCAGCCAACGCGCCGCTGGTTCTGTCGGTCACAATTCTTGCCCGACCTCGCGCAGATGGCATGGTCATCACCCGACAGGGCGCGCGCGCGGGCGACAAGCTCATCGTGAGCGGTCCCCTTGGTGGATCCTTCGGCGCGGATGGACTCGGGCGACACCTGACATTCTTGCCGCGCACGCAGGAAGCGCAGGCACTGGTCGACCAACTTGGATCACAAGTGCACGCCATGATCGATATCAGCGATGGACTGGGTTGCGACTGCGCGCGAATGATGCGCGCCTCATCGAAACACGGGGGATCGAGTCTGCAAGCTCGGCTCGACGCCGACCGCATTCCCTGTCACGGGGGAGTTCCGGTGCGCGATGCGGTTGGTGACGGTGAGGATCACGAGTTGTTGGCGGCGATCGATGGTGGCGCAGCCGTACCCTTCGGATTCACAATGATCGGCGAGGTCTGCGCAAGGCCCGTCGAAGAAGCGCCTCTGGTGGCGCTGCTCGTCGGCGACGACCTGGAAGATGCCACAGACTGGGGTTGGAACCATGCCTGAGCTGGCAGACGAGGCAGCGACTGAGCAACTCGGCGAGACACTCGCGCAGACCCTTCAACCCGGCGACTTCGTCGCTCTCGATGGCGAACTCGGCGCGGGAAAGACGGCCTTTGTGCGTGGGCTTGCCCGGGGTCTGGGGATCGACCCACACAAGGTCGCAAGCCCGACATTCGTCACCATGCAGTCGTACTGCGGTGGTCGCATCCCGCTCATTCACATCGACTGTTGGCGGATGAAACATCCCGCAGAACTCGAGTCGATCGGCTGGGATGAAATGCTCTCTGGCTCGTCGAGCGTGATCGTCGTCGAGTGGGCATCGCGCATCGCAGCGGCGATCCCGGCGCGCCACATCGCGGTCCACATTGCCTACTCCGGAAATGCGCGCAGGGCAACGATCACCGATCGCCGCAGTTGCACGCCGACCTGTTAGACGATTCTCGGCAGCGTGTCAGAGTTTCCTGCCCTCGGGACTCACCGCGTAGATCTGAAAGCGGTGACCGACTGGAGTCCATCCGAGTTCTGTGCAAATTTGATTGCGAAGCTTCGTCAACGCGACACTTTGAAATCCGACCAGACGACCGGTCTTCATGCAGACCATGTGGTCGCGGGGTTCCTCGCCATAGATCAATTGGTAATGGGCCTGCTTGGAATCAAAGAGTGCCTGCACAATAATCCCCGCGTCCTGCAGCAGCTTGATGGTGCGATAGGTGGTCGCCTTCGAAACGCGGTGACCGCGACGGCGCATCTCGAGCAGAAGTTCTTCGGCTTCAAAGACTCCATCGCGCGCGATGATCGAATCAAGAACATCAGCCCGTTCGATGGTGTACTTCAAATCTTTGGATTTCAGAAAGCGGCGAAAGACAGCACAGAGCGGCACCATGGATTGGCGCGGAGGTGGATCATTCGATGCAGGTGATTGAGCCATGGTGAATCAGCCTAAAGTCCGATAATATATGTTCTGTAAAATTCTAACTACCACTGGAATCAAAGCTGTTTCGATTCAAATCGCTACTCAATGAACCTCCACCGCGCGTTGCTTCCACTGCAGCGCAGCTGCATCGTCGCCCGCCCTGGTGGCGAGTTCGCTCAGGGTTCGTGCGAATTCTCTGGATTCCTTCACCTTTGTAGTTTCAAGCGCGATCGTATGCGCCGCAGAGAACATTTCGATCGCCCCGGTGAGGTCTCCCTGCGCCGCGAGCACTCCACCCTCTGTTGCCTTCACGACCATCTCGAGGTCAAGACTCAGTTTGGGATTGTCAGTTCCGATTGCAAGCGAAATCAACTCCATAGCTTTGTTTGGTTCTCCCAGCTTGAACTGCGCTTGGGCAAGTCGAATGAGTGAACGAATTGTCATTGGATGCCGCTCCCCGAGCGTTTCGCGAAAGCCAGTTGCCGACTCCTGCCAGAGTGCCTGAGCACTTTCGAATAGACCGCGCTCCCAGTAGAACGAACCAAGGTTCAAGATTGATGTCAGCGTCGATGATGCCTTGTCCCCGATGGACTTGCGCTTGCGGGCGAGCGCATCAAGATGGAGCGGTTCTGCCTCATCGAGCCGATCCTGCATCTCGAGTACCAGTGCGAGATTGCCAATCGTGTTCAGCACATAGACGCTCGCCGCACCATAGCGACTTTCAAAGATCGCGAGATTTGCCCTGTAAATCACCTCGGCCTCTGCAAGTCGATCGGAATCACGGAGGATGGCGGCAAGATTGTTGTTGGCAATGAGTGTGTGAACGTGCTCCTTTCCAAGGACGCGCGTCATGTCGACGATCAACTCACGCAACAATGGTTCGCTCTTTGCTGACTCGCCCAGTGCACGAATCACCACCAAGTAGTTGTTGCGAGCGATGAGTGTGTCGGTGGAATCCTTGCCACTCACTCTGGTTCGCCGCTCGATGACCTCTTCGAATGTCGTGCGCGCCGCCGAGAAATCGCCGAGCCGTCGCTGAATCTCCCCTAGAAAATTGAGCGATTGCAAGGTGCTGTCATCGTCCACGCCCATAATCAGGCGCTTTCGCGTCACGACATCGTCGAAGAGCACTCGGGCTTCTTTCAGTCGCGACTGTGTGTCTCGCAGCCACGCGACATTATGCAAGGACTTCAGGGTGTGTCGATGATCCTCACCGAGTAGCGCGCGGCGACGCTCGAGAACTTTTTCCAGAAGTGGTGCAGCCTCTTCGACGCGATTGACCAACAGGAGGGCGTTTCCGAGGTCGTTCTGGGCGCTCAACAACTCTAGATCGTCGGCCTCCAACACTGTTCCCAAGAGTGCCGCCTGTGCCTCGAGATGTTTGAGCGCTTCCTTGTAATCACCAATCGACCGAAACGCAAAGCCAGCAGTGTGATGCGCATCAGCCGCGAGCAACGCATCATCTGCAAAGTCAACATCGATCGATCCCATCGATTGCTCGAAGATCATGCGAAGCAAGCGGGTGTCCATTCCCTTCGCAATCTCAGGGTCGACGGCGCTGACCATCTTGGAATTGAAATCACGCAATCGCTCCGCGCGTGCCAATTGTCTGTTTGCTTCGATGAGTCCGTACGCCATCGCGACTGCGCCCCCAACGAGTGCTAGAAGAACCATGGAAGCGGCAGCCAGTCCAATGCGATGCCGTCGAGCAAACTTTCGTAGCCGGATTCCGGCCGATGCGGGCCGCGCAAGCACCGGCTCAAACGCGAGCCATCGACCAAGATCGTCCGAGAGCGCATCGCTCGTTCCGTATCGCCTATTGAGATCCTTCTCAAGACAGCGCAGGATGACCGCATCCAACTCACCGCGAACTGTCTGCACCAACTTGCGGTGATCCGTGGCTCGCGCGATCGCCCGCGCTGTCGACTCCGCTGGTTCAGTCACGCCAACCCGTTGCATGCGTTCGCTGGGAACGGCGGGCTCTGTCTCGCGGATGATCCGCTGCGCCTCCACGGTGCCGGCCGCGCGAAGTTGCCGCGAATCAAAGGGCAGCAGACCCGTCAGGACGAGGTGCAGTACAACGCCAAGCGAGTAGATGTCTGCGCGGGTGTCGAGTTGCTTGGTTCCCGTCAGCTGTTCTGGCGCCATGTACTCGAGCGTCCCGACCGCCGCCATCGATTCGCCGATGTTCGTAGCGACAGCGTCTGGGTCGTCTGCAAGTCGCGCCACACCAAAGTCGATGACCTTGACAACTGGCGCCCCATCGACCTCGCGAACCAAGATGTTGGCAGACTTGAGATCGAGATGGATAATCCCCTTCATGTGCGCGTGCTGAACCGCCGCGCAGACTTGCCGTATCAGCCCCAGCCGCGCTTGAATCGGAAGCCGATGTCGATCGCACCAGTCTGCAATCGGCTCACCTTCGACAAGTTCCATAATGAAATAAAGACTTCCGTCTTGCGCCTCACCGGCGTCGTAAACCGCTGCGATTCCCGGGTGATCCATCTTGGCGAGCAATCGCCGCTCCGCCTCAAATCGTTGGCGCAACCTCGGTCCGGCGATGACCGATCGCATCACCTTCACCGCGACCTGTCTTTCGAGCGGATGGCTCTGCTGACAAAGCCATACAGCGCCAAACCCCCCTGCGCCGAGCAATCGAATGACTCGCAACCGAGGAAGGATCGGTGGATGCGGGACCTGTGGCGCTGCATCTTGGGCCTTCCACAGATCTTCGCTCAGGTCCTTGTTCATTGTCGTTCGCAATCCGTTTGCATGGCAATCGTCGCGTTGCTACCGAGCCCCAGGCCAAAGGCGGCGTGCACGGCGTTGAGCGCGCGCTGTCCATTGGCAGCGTCGATGATGCAGCTCATCTTGATTTCGCTGGTGGTGATGTTGTGGATCGCGATTCCAACATCACCGAGCGCGCGAAACATCCGGCTGGCAACGCCAGCGTGGCTCTTCATCCCAACCCCCACCGCTGAGACTTTCGACAAACCGACTTCGACCGACATCTCGCCATCATTCAACGCCAGAAGTTCCTTCCCCAGGATCTGCTTGGCCTCCGCGAGGTCGGCGTGATCGAGGGTGAAGGCGATCATCGTTGCCGAACCCTGTTCGGTTTGCATGATGTCATCAACCACGATGTTGGCGCTCGCCAAAGCCCAGAAGAGCTGCCCTTGGAGTCCCACCACATTCTTGATCTGGCGAATGCTCACCCGACCGAGGTCTTCCTTGAGCGCGCAACCGACGACGGCAAGTTCTTCCATACCGGGATTCTCCCTAGAAATCATCGTTCCATGATCTGGTTTCTGGCTATGACGGACATGAATTGGTACACCGTACTTTTCCCCAAACAATACGGCGCGCGCATGCATGACGGCGGCGCCAAGCGTCGCCAATTCGAGCATTTCTTCATAGGAAATGCGCGGCAACTTCACGGCGCCCCGCACGATGCGCGGATCTGCGGTGTAGACGCCGTCGACATCCGTGAATATCTCGCAGTACCCCCCCGCTTGGGCGACATGCAGGGCAGCACCGATGGCGACCGCGGTGGTGTCGCTCCCTCCCCTGCCGAGCGTGGTGATCTCGCCTTCGTCGCTTGTTCCTTGAAAGCCGGCGACGACTGGAATCTCGCCGCGCGAGAGCAATCTCTCCAATCGACCGCATTCGATCCGGGTGATCCGCGCGCGTCCGTGAACGCCATCCGTTCGAATCCCGGCTTGCCCACCGGTGAGGCTGCTGGCGGGCAATCCAAGTTCGCGCAGCGCCATCGCCAAGAGAGAGACGCTCGCCTGCTCTCCGGTTGCCATGAGCATGTCGAGTTCGCGGCGATCAGGGTGCGCCGCGACCTCTTCCGCGAGCGCAATCAACGAATCCGTGGTGTGACCCATTGCGCTTGCCACAACCACCACATCGAATCCAGCACTTCGCGCCTCAGCAATTCTTTGCGCCGCACGGCGAATGCGCGGCGCATCCCCGACGCTCGATCCACCAAACTTCTGGACAATCGTTGGCACGATCGAATCGTATCGGCTCGCTCAGATCAGCCGTTTGCACCGACGGCGGCCGCTTCGCGGTCTTTCTGCTGTCGCAGGAGTCTCTTCCGGTCATTTTCCTTCAGAATCTTCTTGCGGATGCGGACGGCGGTTGGGGTGATTTCGACATACTCATCGCCTTCGAGGTACTCGAGGGCGCTCTCAAGGGTCAGCGGCCGCGGCGACTTCAGCACCACCGTTGCTTCCTTGTTCGACTCGCGAACATTGGACATCGGCTTGGCCTTGACCACATTGACATGCAGGTCCTTGTCGCGGTTGTGCTCTCCGACCACCATGCCCTCGTACACCACATCGCCGTGACTGACGAACATGACCCCGCGCTCAGCGAGATTCAGGAGCGAGAAAGTCGTGGCGGTGCCGGCATCGACTGCGACCAACACTCCATTGATGCGCTTGCGCGGGGCGACGCGAACGGGTCGATAGTCACAGAACGAATGGTGCATGACCGCTTCGCCGCCGGTGGCGTTGAGAATGCGAGTGCGAAGACCGATGAGACTTCGTGCTGGAATGTCTGCTTCAACATGGGTGCGCGAGCCGCGCATGTCGACCTTGGTGATCTCGGCGCCGCGCTGCCCCAGCAATTCGAGCGCCCCACCCATCACAGTCTGGGCAACATCGAGGGCGAGTTTCTCGTAGGGCTCATGCTTGACACCGTCGATCTCCTTCTCGATGACCTCTGGCTTCCCAACGGTCAGTTCGAAGCCTTCGCGGCGCATTGTTTCGAGGAGAACTCCCAGGTGCAAGAGTCCGCGCCCAGAGACATGAAATTCTTCGGCGCTCTCGCCCGGCGCGACCCGCAGCGCGACATTGGCGCGCAGCTCGCGCTCAAGGCGCTCTGCGATCTGCCGGCTGGTGACAAACTTGCCCTCGCGACCACCGAGCGGTCCGTCGTTGATGCGAAAAATCATGTGCAGGGTCGGCTCATCGACCTTGACGCGCTCCATCGCCGTGGGATTCTCTGGCGAACAGACTGTGTCACCGACTTCGATGTCGGTGATCCCTTCGATCGCACAGAGGTCGCCGGCGTAAATCGCCTCGGCAGCTTGTTTGCCGAGTCCTTCGAATCGCTTCACCCCTTGAATGCGGGCGCGCTGCATCGTCCCATCCGCCTTGGCGACGAGGACGGGCGAATTCGCCCGCAGGACACCCTGAAAGACTCGACCGATGCCCAGCCGTCCGACATAATCGTTTGATCCAAGGTTGACGACCAGATACTGAAGCGGCGCGGTGATGTCACTCCGTGGGGCTGGCACGCGCTCGGCAATCGCGACAAACAAGTCATCCACGCCGCGCGAGCGATCGTCGCGATCGCTGCTCGCCCAACCATCCCGACCCGACGCCCAGATCACTTTGAAGTCCAGGGCAAGTTCATCGGCACCGAGATCGATGAGCAAGTCGAAGACTTCGTTGACGACCTCATCAGGTCGCGCATCGGGACGATCACACTTGTTGACGACGACGATTGGTTTCAGACCAAGCTCGAGCGCCTTGGAAAGAACGAAGCGCGTCTGCGGCATCGGCCCTTCCATCGCGTCGACCAGCAGCAGGCATCCATCAGCCATCCGCAGGACCCGTTCAACTTCTCCCCCGAAGTCGGCATGGCCTGGGGTATCGATGATGTTGACGCGAAGTTGCCGCCCCTTGGTCGATCCATGCTGGATGAAGTAATCGACTGCGCAGTTCTTGGCCAGGATTGTGATACCCCGCTCGCGCTCGAGTGGATTGGAATCGAGGACGCACTCGGCGTCCTTCTCGACTTCAACGGCGGCGCTTGACGACCGCAGCATGGCGTCAACGAGGGTTGTCTTGCCGTGATCGACGTGGGCGATGATGGCGACATTTCGGAGGATGCTTGGGTCGTATTCCATGGTAATTTGCGGAGAGCCAAGCGAGGCTACCCAATTGCCCGATCCAACGCCATCAGATTCCTGGAAAACTCCGTCGTGGGGACGGCTGGCTCTCGCGTTGGCAATCGCCATCGCTTCGGATGTCGTGAGCCTGCTGACATCGTGGAATGTGGGTCATCCAATCTCCGTTGGAGTCGATGTCGTCACCGCGGGTCTGCTCTGGTGGGTGCTCGGTCGTCACCCAGCGCTACTGGTTGTTTTCGTCGCCGAAGCAATCCCGGTTGTTGGGATGATCCCGCTCTGGACAATGATCGTTGCCGTCATTGCGGTCACCGGCCGACTGCCATCCGGGATGGGAAAACGAGCGGCGACTCAACAACTTCCGCCCAGCGCGCCACCTCCCCCCACTGACAGTCAAGCGCCGTAAAGCGGACGCAGTTTGCCTTCGAGATAGTTGAGATAGCACGCTGAGGAAAGCGGCGCGCCCGTGACCCGCACGCAGAGCTCACTTGGCGAATACCGGCGGCCATGGGCGTGAATCTCTTTGTTCAGCCACTCGCGCAACGGCCTGAATTCGCCGCGCGCGAAGCCCGCTTCGAGTCCTGGGATCGCCCGCTTTGCTGCCTCAAAGAACTGCGCGGAATACAAGGTGCCAAGTGTGTAAGTCGGGAAGTACCCAAAGGCACCCATACTCCAGTGCACATCCTGAAGGCAGCCGCGACGATCATCCGGAACCTTCACGCCGAGGTACTCGAGGTATCTGCGATTCCATTCACCCGGCAGATCCTTGGGATCGAGTGCTCCACTGATCAGCAGCCTCTCTAACTCGAACCGAATCATCACATGCATGTTGTAGGTCGCCTCATCCGCATCAACGCGGATGAATCCCGGCTCGACGACATTGGCGGCCGCGTAGAGATCCTCTGGTGTGAATCCCTCCACCGACTTGCCGAAAAATCCGGCCATCTTGGGAGCGCACCAATTCCAGAACTGTCTCGATCTGCCGACCTGATTCTCCCAGAGTCGGCTCTGGCTCTCATGGATTCCCAGCGAAACCGCCTCGCCTGCCGGTGTTCCAATGGCGCTGCGGGTGAGCCCCTGTTCGTATATGCCGTGACCCGCCTCGTGCATCGAGGATCCCAGCGCATCATTCAGGCAGGTCGGCGTGTACCGCGTCGTCATGCGCACATCATCACAGTGGCTCCCCCCGCAAAACGGATGGGTGCTGGTATCGAGCCGACCGCGTTGAAAGTCGAATCCGATCGACTCGACGATCGTCCGCACGAATGCGCTCTGCACGTCCACGGCGAGTTCCGTTTCGTTGAATCGGTTCGACGGCTTGCGCGATCCCGCGAGAAGTTCTGCGATCAGTTTGCGCAGCCGCTCGCGCAGCGGAGTAAAAACCTCTGTGACCCCAGCCGCGGTGCAGCCTGGTTCGTACAAGTCCGCCAGCGCATCCCACGGTTCGCCACCCGTTGGCACTCCCAAGCACGCCGCCTTCTCGCGGTTCAGTTTGACGAGGCGCTCAAGCCAGGGTCGAAACCGCGCGAAGTCGCTCTCCTTGCGGGCAGCGGCCCACTCGTGCTGCGACTTTCCAGAGACCTCGGCCAGTTCGCTCACGAGCCGCTGCGGCAACTTCGTCGCGCGGTCATAGGTGCGCCGAATCTCGCGCACATTTGAAGCCTCGATCGATCCACTGTTCATGAACGCAGTGTCGGCTTCGCAGAGCCCGAGTTCTTCGCCGATCATCGGATCCGTTTCCATCTGGTGGTTGAGCCGCGCAAGCAAACCCAACTGACGACTGCGGTGATCCACGCCGCCCGGGGGCATCATCGTCTCTTGATCCCAGCTCAGAATGCTGGCGGTTGATCCCAAGAGATTCGCCTCCACCACGCGACCGATGAGCGTGTCGTATGTGGCGGTTGTGGCAGTCGAACCCGAAGGCGGGTGTGTGGTCGCTTGCGTCATCGCTCTACTCTAACGCAACGCGCCGAGATCCCAATGAAAAGCCCCCGCGCGTGCGGGGGCTTGTTGGGAACTTTCCTACGACTCGGCGAACCAACCAATCAGATGTCAGGATCCGCTTGGTGGGAGCGGCGCTGGTGTTGGAATTGGCACTGCGCTGGTCGCCCCCTTGCTCTGAAGATAGTCAGAGACTTCCTTGCCGACTGCATCCGTGCGCCTTTGTGCGAGATCCAATGCCGTGCGCCCAGTGGCATCCTTCGTATTGAGATCTGCGTTGGCCTCGATGAGCAGTTTGACCTTCTCGGCCGTTCCACTCAGCGCCGCCAACTGCAGCGGCGTATAGCCCTGCTTGTTGACGAGATTGACATCAGCCTTGCGGTTGATCAGGAGCCGCACGCTTTCCAACTTGCCACTGCGAACCGCACGCATCAGCGCGGAGTCACCGGTCACTCCATCGCGCACATTCAGATCTAGGGTTGGACTTGCCTCGAGCAGGATGGCGACGGTTTCGGGCTTGCCGATACCGGCAGCCCAGATGAGCGGCGTCAATCCGTTGACATCGATCACGCCAATGTCGGCGCCCTTGTCGAGCAGGATCTTGACAGTCTCAGCAGTGCCAAGCCCACAAGCCCAGGTGAGCGGAGTTCCGCCGATCGAGTCGCGTGCGGTCACGCTGGCCCCCGCGTCGGCGAGCCTTCGCGTGGCATCAACGCTGCCGGTCTCGGCAGCGAGGGTCAGTGGTCCCTTCCCAGTTCGGTCGGGCGCGTTGACATCGGCCTTTGCTTCGATCAAGAGTCCGATGATCTCTCCGCGGTTTTCTCGGGCCGCCCAGTGAAGCGCGGTTCGCCCAGTGTCTGGATCCACTTGATTGACATTGGTTCCCGCCACTGCGAGCAACTCCTTGAGCTTGACCACATTGCCCTGCTGCGCGGCGAGAACGAGCTCACTCATTGGGCCGGAGGGGTTTCGTGTAGAGGGTGTCGGAGCGGGTGGCCGCTCACCGGCAATCATGGGGCGCTTGATCATGACGCTCACCGAGGAAGCCTTGGGATGGTCGGTCGTCACAGTGACCTTGATCGCGCGACCCATCTCCTCCCACTTCGCCCAGTCGATGTTGAGCGTGTGCTGCACGGCGGCATCCGGCGAGATATTGGCGATGACCAGCGGGTTCACGCCGGTAACCCTGAAGGCTTGTCCATCAGCGGCAGCCACCACGAGCTTCCCGTCTTGTCCGGCAGCTGCGTCAGCCTTCGCTGGTCCCTCGATGACATCGGGAGTGATCGTCACATAGGCGGCGACATCTCCCTCAACCGTGAGGATGACCGGCGACGCACCCTCGATCTGAAAGGTGACGCGCTTGGAAAGATGAACTCCCTGCTTTGGGCCGGGCTTGAGTGTGATTTCCATCTCGGTCGATCCACCAACAGGAATTGGCTCCTTGGGCGGGTTGGCCGTGGTGCACCCGCATCCAGGAATGGCGCGGGCGATCGTGACTGGCTTGTCGGAAATGTTCCGGATCATCAACTTGCCAGTCTTCGGAACATCAGCCTGCATCTCACCGAGATTGAGAATCGGCGGGTCAAATGCGATGGGTGGTGGACCGGATGGAACCTGTGTTCCTGAGCCATCGAGGGGCAACTTTCCAACGAGAATCGGATCACCCCCGTGCGTCGAAGATGAGGCCGGCGCCCTACTCGAAGTCAACCCGCCACCCTGCGGAGCGGTGCGAGAGATGACCCCGGTGGGGGAGGATGGCGGAGCCTTCTGCTTGACGAGCGGCGGTTCGGCCGAGGGAGGTTGAAGTTGAGAGGGTGGATCCTGTGCGGGCGCGAAATGAGACGCAAGACAGATGAGTGCGCACGAGGCCAGCGTTTTGAAATCAAGAGTTGGGGTCATTATCGTGGGGTTCCTTCGGATGGTCGTCATCGGCAAACAAGAGGCAAAGAGGCGAGAAAGTCGAGCATAACTCGAAATGGGTCATCGAGCGCCCCCTGGAGTAAATGGTTGTTCGCGCGGCGCGGATCCGCTGCTCGGATGAAGCGAGAGAATTGAGCACGGCGCAAGGGACCGACCCACGAAGCCCCCTACACTTCTCCGCCTATGGCTGAGATTCCCGCGCATCATGAACGCCCCCATATCCGGCAGTTCACCCCGATTCCAGTGGAGAATGCAGAGAAAAAGGTCTTTCTCGCGCTGCGCGATCCTGCGAATCTTCGCGGCGACGGAAACAGCCCAGTCATTCCGCCACAAGTTCTCTCGGTGATCTCGCTCTTTCAGGGTGAACGAACGCTTGAGGAAATCGCCCAGATCACCAGCGCGCCTCCCGAGTTTCTGGTCCAGCTCGTTGCGGTCCTGGATGAGGCGGGGCTTTTGTGGGGACCGAATTCAGACCGACTCGAACGCGAGGCGATGGATCGCGTGCGCGCCGCGGGAGCCTTTCCGGCTGGTGCTGCGGAAGCGGCTGGCAGTGATCCAGTCGCGGCAGCGAAAGTCATTCAAGACCTGCTCGCAAGTGCGGAGGATCCAGAACTCGAGGGGGAACTGCTGGGAATTGTCGCGCCGCACCTGGACTACGCCCGTGGAGGCAAGACCTATGCGGCGGCGTATCGCGCCTTTGGCACCAGCCTGAAAGCTGATCGCGTCGTCATCCTCGGCACGAACCACTTCGGTGCCGGCGATGGGATTGTGATGACCCGGTTGGGATTCCAAAGTCCCTTCGGAATCTTTCAACCCGACAGCGGCGTGATCCAAGCGCTCGATCGGCGATTCGGCGCAAGCTTGTTCAAGGATGAGATTGACCTGCTCGGCGAGCACTCGATTCAGATCCAACTCCCTTGGATTCACGCGATTTTCGGCAGCATCCCGATCGTTGCAGCACTGGTCCCAAGCCCCCTCGTGCCGATGCTTGCCGATGATGGAGCTCGCGTCTCCTTCGATGAGTTCGTTCCAGCACTTCGCGAAGCACTCGCGGCGGCACCCGGTCGAACGATCGTCATCGCCAGTGCCGACCTGAGCCATGTCGGTCCGCAGTTTGGTGATGAGACGCCCATCGGCGCGGAGATTCGAAAACAAGTGGAGCAATATGACCGCTCGCTCCTCGCGACCTATCTCGAGGGAGACATCGAGGTCTTCCAACGCAAGATTGTGAAGGATGGAAACCACCAACGCTGGTGCAGCGTGGGCAACATGACCGCGGCCAAGATGGTCACCGGTGGATTGCCAGAACTCTTGGAGTATTCACAGGGTTTTTCGGGGGCCGAGCAGCAATCGAGCGCGCTGGTCAGCAGCGCAGCGATGGCATTCATGCGGGTCTGAACCAATCCATGATTGCGGTACTCCAACGGGTTACGCGCGCCCGAGTCGTTGTGGGCGAGCGAGAAGTTGGCGCGATCGAGCAAGGACTTCTGGTGCTTCTGGGAGTTGCCCGCGGCGATGGAGAAGCGGATGTGGTCTGGATGGCGCGGCGGATCTCAGCACTGCGCATCTTCAGCGACGCTGCTGGAAAAATGAATCTGGATGTCCGCCAGACTCATGGGTCTGTTTTGCTCGTGAGCCAGTTCACGCTGCTTGCGGATCTCTCGAGCGGAAACAGACCGGGTTGGAGCCTCGCCGAAGAGCCCCCGGCCGCTGCGCAGCGCCTCCAAGAGGTTGCACGCGCACTGAGCGGGCACGGAATCCGAGTCGTACAGGGGGAGTTTGGAGCCGCAATGCGGGTGAGTCTGGAGAATGACGGACCGGTCACGATCGTTTTCGACTCACGACGGCAGGCGACTGCGTCGGGGTGATCGACACGAAAAAAGAGCCCACCGCAAATGAATTCGTGATGGGCTCCTCGTGGGGGTTATTCGTTTTTTCAGGCGCACCAGCAGGCGCACTCCGCTTTCCATTCCTCCACGAATACTTTCGCGGAACGGGTGGCAGTGGTTGCAGTTCTCGCCTTGAATTCAGTATTGCGGTGCGCGCGGACCCAACCGAGCGGTCAATGCTGCGAGAGCCTTTGCACCACCGCCTTGAGATCGGACCAAACCGCGGCGCGCGTTTCAACTGTGTAGTTGCGCAAGAGATATGCCGGATGAAAGGTCGGCATCACCGCGATGGCCGGTCTCCCACTCGAAGCTGGCGGATTCCAGGCTGCCCACTTGCCGCGCAGTTTCGTGATCCCTTCCTCAACCTTGAGGATCAGTTTTGTCGCCGGACCGCCGAGCGGCACGAGGATCTTGGGATTCACGATCAGGATCTGCTCGACGAGGTAGGGGCCGCACAGATCGATTTCGCTCGCAAGCGGCGTTCGATTGTCGGGTGGTCTGCTCTTGAGCACATTGGCGATGTAGCAATCCGCACGGCGCAATCCCATGGCTTGGATCATCTCATCGAGTTTCTGCCCAGCCCGACCGACAAATGGCCGACCACACTTGTCTTCGGTCTCGCCTGGTGCTTCGCCCACGAAAAAGATGTCAGCCTCTGGATTACCCTCGCCAAAGACGGTCTGGGTGTGACCGCGCACGCGGGTGCAGTGCGGGCATTCGCGGTCGTGCCTCTCGCGGAGTTCTTCGAGCGCTGCTCCACGGTCGGAGAGATCTGCCGGGAGTCGCGGAGAGATTTGGGTGACCTTCCTCAATATTTCCACTTCGACCTTCGTCGAGGGTTGCACTTCGACCGCCGCGGGATCCCCAGAGATTTGCCCAGCGGGCGCGCTGCCCACAGGCACATCGCTCAACCCGAGGAGCAGATCGGTCTGTACCAACTGTCGGGCTGATTTGGACAACGCGTCTCCCTCTACAAAGTTGGGCTACGACCCCTGGATCTACTTCGTCCTGCGCCCATCCGGCTTGTGGGTTGGCTCGAGGAGCTGAAACATGGATTGGGTGCGAAGCACTAACCCGCAATCGCTGCGCAGGTGCCAGGTCTGCAAGTGAATCTCGGTTCGATAGCGCTGCAGGTCAAGGACAGAGAGGTTGGGCTTGTTGCTCTTTGGATCCGCCCAGTCACAGATCAACGAGTCATTCTCGCGCGCATGGGAGAGCATCTCCTTGTAGGTGCCCATGTAGAGATGTTCTGCAAGCGTTTCGGTCTGAACCGTGGTCATGAAAGTCAGCGTCTCGGAGATGGCCTCGTCGTGATCGTGCTCACCGGCACAAGGAACATTGGTAGAGAGCCCGCGTTCTGGCAAAGCGTGCGGCTGGTCGGTCACAACTTCACAGAGACACAACTTGTCCTGTTGAAAACGGACGGTGTGCCCGCCGCGGGTCAGCCAGGCCTCCGCTTCGAGTCCCGCATTTTCGATGCGACTCCGACCCTCGATCGCGAAAAACTCGGGGTGCAGTGCCTTGCGATAAAGCAACATGTTGTAGGACTGAAGGCTGTTTGTTTTTGCGATGGGATTCATAGTCTCTGCCGAGTTTATCGAGTCTCATTTTCAATTCAAGAGTTTTGTTTCCATTCCTGCGCGGCAGGACCAAAAACACGATTCGCCAAACGCAAGTACTTGCTGGGAATCGATTTGTTCACCCGCCAATCAGATAAAAAAGAGGGCGGACCCTTGCGGATCCGCCCAACGCGTGTGATCGTAAGCCGAATTCTGTTCCCTTGCGGGTGACAATCATTTCTCTCTGGACCACCGTTGCCGATGGTCTCGAAGCACGCTACCCGTCCTCAACCTACGGACAGCAGGTGGCGGACGAGCCGCCCGAGGACTGCTTGCGCTTGCACGCGGTGGGGTTTGCCATGCCTCCTTCGTCACCGAAGGAGCGGTGCGCTCTTACCGCACCTTTTCACCCTTACCGTTGCCGTGAGGCACCGGCGGTTTATTTTCTGTGGCACTGTCCCGAGCCTGCGTC
>SIAB01000023.1 GCA_009692015.1 Phycisphaerales bacterium | reverse complement strand
AGAAGACTCGGGAAGCGCCAAGAGCACGGTGTCCGCGCGCGTGGCGGCAATGACCTCGCGAATTGCGGCGGCCGCGTACACGCGCAAACTTCGAAGCTCACTCCCGATTCGGGTTGGATCGTCGTCCACAAATCCAACCACGGTCGATCGTTGGTCTTGGGCGAGCATGGAGACCAACCCCGCGCCGACATCGCTCGCTCCATAGATCAAGATTCGGGCCGAGGACCCTTGGGCGCCGTGCCGAATGATCTGCCGGGCAATCGCCCGCGACGCGCCGATCCCAAGAAGTGATGCCATCCAAAAGCCAAACAGCGCCGAGCGCGGAAGACCCTGGGCGCGATCATTCATGAGGGAAAGAAATCCCAAGGCGAGTGCGGTGACCGTGACCGCATAGGCGACGCGTACTGCGAACCGAAGACCGACATAGCGCGTGATCTCGCGGTAGAGACCTGCGCCGTAGCAGACGGGGATCCCCACAACGATCGCTACGGCGCAGAGCATGATCATGTTGTGACCACCGAGATCTGGCCACCACGATTCCAGGCGCACCGCGATCGACAGCCAGAGTGAAACGCCCAGCACCAGCGCATCGGTCAGCGCGGCCAGCGACTGCTTGGTCGGTCGGGAGAGTTTTTCTATCCTCGGAAGCATGAGCCGCCAAGCGTAGTCGCTCGGATGCAGCGGACGCAGCAAGTTTGGCACAATCGCAGCGACCGATAAGAACTCTTACGCGCCGAGCAATCAGTAGGCTCGCCGGGACTTGAACCCGGATGAGGGTGAACTCTGCGGATTTTAAGTCCGCTGCGTCTGCCAATTCCGCCACGAGCCTGCGCCGCGCAGCGTATCGCAAAGCGTCCTGAGATCCTCGCAACTAATCTGCGCCGATGCCATCAACGGATCGAAGTCCACCGCTCGCTGGGATCACACTCATCGACTTGGGTCGAGTCCTCGCGGCACCATTCGCCGCATCGGTGCTGGCCTCGCTCGGCGCGCGGGTCATCAAAGTCGAACGACCAGGAGCGGGCGACGACTCCCGAGCCTTCGGTCCCCACTTCAATGGCAAGAGCCTTTACTTCACAAGCGTCAACTGCGACAAGGAATCGATTGCCCTCGATCTCACGAACAACGAGGACCGCGCGATCTTCGAGCAACTCCTTGATGGCGCTGATGTGCTCCTCGAAAACTTCTCCCCGCAAGTGATGGGCTCCCTTGGATACGACTGGGAATCGCTGCACGCCCGCTGGCCCTCTTTGATCTACGGCGCGCTTTCGGGATTTGGGAGGACCGGCCCGCTCGCAGCGCAACCCGCCTACGACATCATCGTGCAGGCACTCGGCGGAATCATGAGTCTCACCGGTCATCCTGGAACCGCCCCCGTGCGAGTCGGGGCGTCGATTGGCGACCTTGTTGCGGGACTTTACATGGCCCTTGGCGTGGTGAGCGCCATTCACAAGCGCGCCCGAACTCGTGAGGGATGCCTCATCGACATTGCGATGCTTGACTGTCAGGTCGCGTTTCTTGAAGCCGCCATCACGACTTTCACAACCACAGGCGTGAGCCCGACTGCCTTGGGCACCCGCCATCCATCCATTGCTCCCTTTCAGGCATATCCCTGTCGGGATCGCACCATCGTCATCGGCGCTGGGAACGACGCGCTCTTCGCGGCGCTCTGCACTGCGGTGGATCGCGCCGAACTAGCTTCGCATCCGAGTTACGACACCAATGCCAAGCGCCTTGCCTCTGTTGACGCGCTCGAAGTCGAACTCACCCTTGCTCTCGCCAATCGCACCGCGACTGAGTGGGTGGAGCGACTGACCGCCGTGGGTGTCCCTTGCGCACCGATTCAGACGATCGCAGAAGTGGTTGCGATGCCGCAGGTCTCTGCCCGCCAGATGGTTGTTCCAGTTGCAGACCCTCTGCTTGCGACCACCCGAGTCCCTGGGAACCCAATCAAGATGAGTTCGGTCGATCCGCGCGGGCATCGCGAGCGGGCCCCGGATCTCGACGAGCACCGATCTTCGATCCTGGCAGCGCTCGCCTCTGGGAAGGTTGATCGAAACCAGCCATCTGCCCCTAACCTATTGCCGTGAAGCAGGATATTGAGAAGGCAACGCTCTGGTTTCTCACCGCCCGTGGGATGGCTGCGGCGGGTGCCAGCGAGGCAGGCGAATCTCAGCCAGCTGCCGCTGGACTCTTCGCGCAAGCGGTCCTGCGACTCTCTGAAGATGATTGCATCGAGGGGAAATCTCCCGCCCACATGTCGCGGCTCTCGCTGATGGACTGTCTTAGCGGAGTGGCTGCGCTCTCGATCGACACCCGTGAGAAGTTTTTCACGGGCGCCATCATGATTGCGCTCCTTGATCGCCGCATGGATCCCTCCGAGGTTCGATGGGCGTCGGCACTCGCGAGCGCGATGAAACTCTCGCCACGACAGGTCGAAGAGTGCTGCCTCGGCGCGCGCATCCTGACCGACATGCTGCACCCAGTGACCCGCACCGCCTGAGATGGAAGCGAACGACTCCAACTTCGGGTTTCTTAGACCGCTCGACCACCGGCTCTCGCGGTTGGGCTCGCAGGCAGAGAACTATGTTCACTCCGATCCCGAAGCCTGCCTCTTCAAACTTCGGCTGATGGTCGAGATGATGGCATCGACACTCGCGCGGATCACCCTTGGCAACGCCTTGCCACCAGAACTGGGTGTGACTCTCGGAGAACTCGAACGCACCGGCGTGCTGCCCCGTCACGAGGCGGACACGATGCACGCAATTCGTCGCGATGGCAATTCGGCAGTTCATGGAGGGATCGCCCCCGCTTCGACCGCACTGCGAAGACTTCGCGACGCGCACGCCCTGACACGCTGGTACTCGCAGACATTCAAGAATTCTGTACAAGAGCGCGCCGCGGAGTTTCAGGTTCCAAAGAGACCCGAAGCCGCGGGTGGCGTTGATCCGCAAGTGGCTGCAGCAGAGAGACTTGAGGATCAGATCGAAGAGCGACGCCGGCGCACGCGCGAGGCGCTTCTGCTCTTCCAGGATGATGCCGAGCGGAATAATCTGTCGCGTCGATACCGAAGTGAACTCGATGCGCTCGACGCAGTCGCTGCGACCGCTGGCGAGGCAGACATCGACGCCGAGTCGATGGCGCTCTTCATGGCGCTCGAACTCGAACAACTTCTCGAGCATCCAACATTCGGTCGGGCGAGCCGCGATGCGCGACGCGAGGCTCAGTCTCAACTCGATGCGGTCAAGAGGAGACTCGAAGCGCAGGAGTCCGCCTTCCGCGAGGCGCGCGAGCGACTTACCGCGGACAAATTTTAAGTTCGGCGGTCGATAATCCCGAAGCGTGAGTACATTCCAACCCAAGGAGGATCGACCATGGACGGCGACCTATCAGTGGATTATCTCGGCGACGGGTACTACGCACTTTTTCGAGACAACGGGGATCGAAGGCTCATCGAATGCGTTGCGCCACGCGTGACAGATATCTTCCGAACAGTCGCCCGCCGTTTCGGTCACGATCATCCAGTGGAAATGTCCTACACCGCACATCTCGTATTCAAGATTGAAGCTGGGCTAGACATCACGACAGACCTCGCGGATCCCGCCCAAGCGGATGCCGATGGTGAGGACTGGGGAACGATCGACTCGAAAGAGTTCTGAATCTGCGCGGTGCGATCCGACCGATCAAACAGCCTGAATCGCGCTACTTTCGATTGCCAAACATCATCGCGATTCGGAATACGAGCTTGAGTGCTTCCAGATAGATCCAGGCCAGCGTGACAATCAAGCCAAAGGTGAGATACCACTCGGCCGAGGCGGGTGCGCCGGCAGTCACGGCATCCTGAACCTGTCGAAAGTCGATAATCAGCCAGAGCGCTGCGACGATCAGTACCACCGCGTTGATGCCCAGACCGATCATCGCGGTCGTGCCGCCCCCCGGCTCAGTCGGCAGCGCGAGAAATGAAACACTTGCGCCAAACATACCCATCACCATGGCGATCAAGAATGTGAAAAAGATGCCAAGCGTCACAACTGAGAGCACGCTTTGGAACATCGCGCCGCCCTTCAAGACTCCCAGCCGAAAGAGGGTGAGCATCGCCAGCATCAATGCGACCACAATGACGAATGCCTGAAGTGCAACTCCACCTGGAACCGAAATCTTCTGGGCGTCGAGGATACCTTGGAGCAGCATGCCGAGCGCTCCAAGCATGAATCCCTGGGCCACCGAATAGAGAACCGTGATCGACGCTGCCATGCGTGGAGAGCGGCGAACCAGAAAGATCGAAGCGATCGAAACGGCGAGAGAAACGAAGAATGCGATCCACAGTGCGCTCGGAAAGGCCTTGACGGTGGGGATGGCGATTGCCCCAGAGAACGCGGCCAAAAGCACACATCCCGCTGTCTTGTTGATGATTCCAGAAACGGTGCAGACGCGCGATGAACTGTCGACCTGGCGCATGGCTGAGGTGAGAACGCTGTCTGCAAGAATTGGATTTGTGGAAACAAGTGACATGACCTAACTCTCCTTTCGAGTCTGCGCGAATTGCATCGCGCGGTGAATTTGTTCGACGACGACCGCCTGATGTTCCAATTGAAATGTGAAATCGAATGAGACGCCGATGTAGGTGCGCTGTGAACTATCGAGATGGGTGTGCACGACCTTGCCGGTGGCGACGATCGGAACAGGATGATCGCGCCCCAGGGGAATCTCCAGCCAGAAAATTCGGTGTCGACCCAGGACCGCGCTCTCCTGCGGCTCCACCCGAAGCCCAACACCACCCCCGCCGACATTCAGCAAAGTGGCCGTGAACTTTGGTCCCACCGATGGCATCGGCGGCTCCTCCGACGCCCGCGGCTTGGATTCCAAGAAGGCTCGGAATGCCGCTTCGTTGGCCCGTTCGCTCGCCACGATCGTCTTGGGATCCAAGAGCGGCCAGATGTTCACGCTGGGCAGGTGGAGGGCCGCCGTGTCAACACGCACGAAACGGCGCAAGCACCGCTCAACATGGTCCGGCAATTGCAGCCGCATGCAGGCGCCGCGCGATCCAGCAGGTCGCTCATCCGCCAACTTCACCGAGCGAAACTTCCAGCGATTCTGTCCGATCGTGATCGCCCCAATCAGCGGGATTCCATCCTCAATTCGAAAGGTTGCACCGAGGGCGACTGGGGCTTCGACCAGAACCGATTCTTCGTCGAGCGAGACAATCCTGAGCCGCCACACCAGATCCGCCGATCCGGCATTTTCGAGCGGATCGAGCTGACCCGAATCGGGAGCGTCGACCCGAGCGACGGTGATCTCCAGAGTGCCACCGCGTTCAAAGACTTGTTGCATGCTCCGTTTCCACTCGGATGTTCGCGATCGTGATGCTGGCATTCCCCGCATCATAGTGTTCCCCGGGGAGTAACCCGTGGCGCGCGCGGTGGCGCCGGCATCAACCGCGTTGATGTCTGTTCAGGAGCGCCTCGCGCAACTGAACAACCAACTGACGATCAGCCCTTCGCGCGCACGCATCGGGGCGCTGACCTCCAAATCGGATCGCGTAAAACCGCTCCACGACCTGCCCGAAGATTGATCCCGCTCGAAGGTGTGCGGCAGAGACGCGCAATGCGAATGCGCGGGGCAAGAGATTGGCTGGACGGACCAATCCCCGTTGCGCAAGGAGGTCGAGCGCATCGACATAGAACGCGCCATCCCGCAACGCGAAGTTCCTGTGCAGGCGATCGAACCGCGTGAGCCCGAGCGCCCGCTGGGCTCGCCTGAACCTGCGCCGTGCCAGCGCCGCCGCCGAAATCGCGAAGCAGAGTGTCACCGCAATCGATGCGATCCAGACATAGCCCGATGCGCCGACCTGGGATGAAGCGCTTGCCTCGCGCGCGGTCGCTGCAACCGATTCCCAGGCGCGTTGGATCGCCCCCTGTGACCAGGCGTTGAAACGGTTCACCAGCGTCGTCTGCGCCCGCGCATCGAACTGGGCGATGTGATCCCGCCAGATCGATTCGATTGGCGAATAGAGGAAGCGCAACACTTGTGCCCAAGACTCGGGCGCAGGACTTTCAGGACCCTCATCAGACGCCGGCGTTGCATCGATCATCGTCCACTGCGAGAGGCCGGTGCGCACCTCGACCCAGGCATGGGCATCCGATTCGCGCACGATGTACCGCCCGGAGGCTGAGTCCAATTTATCCACGAGAAATCCGGTGACGATGCGCGCATCGACTCCGATGGATTGACAGAGCGCGCACAACGCGCTGGCGAAGTACTCGCAGTGTCCGAAGCGATACTTCGTGAGAAAGAGTTCGATCGGATCGATCACCGGGTCGAGCGCGAACGAGCGCAGATCGAGCGTGTACCGAAATCGTTCGCTTCGCAGTTCCTCCTCGAAGGCGCGCGCCAGCCGCCGGTTGCGAGTCCAGCGGTTCTCGGGGTCGGCTGATGGATCTGACCCAGCGAGCTCAACGGCTCCGGCGTCGCCCGAGCGATCCAGAATTGCCAGTGCCTCTTCGCGAATCGCTGGAACAGGAAATGTCGGTAGCGCTGGGATGCGAACCGAACCTCCTTGCAGTGCGGCAAGCGTCGACTCGGACGCATGGAGCTGAACGCGAATCTCATAACCAGCCGTCAGACCAAGTGCATCGGTGTCGAGCGTGCGCAGCGTCATGGTGGTTGGCGCGAAGGTGAATGTCTGCGGATTGGCACTGCGAATCGCGATGGGAGCCCAGGGGCTGAAGATGACATCGGTCTGGAGCCCTTGCGGCCAGATCCGCGCGGTGCAAGTACTGAATCGTTCATCAATCGCAGAGAGACCAAGTGTCTCAAACTCCTCCGCTTCACCGATCACGAACCGTTGACTCGCGGATCTTCGCGACACCCACTGCGCGTCCTCACGGTCGTAGCGATCGAGCGTGAGCCCGCGCAATCGAATCGTCTCGGCGATCGCCGATGCAATGCCATCCGGCCCCTGCCACTCCATCGCCAGAAGTTCTCTCTCACTGCGATCGATCCGTTGCGGCGTGAGGAGTGAGATGCGATCTGGGAACCCTCTTTCCCCGTGTGCCGACATCCCAAACAGTGCTCCCGTTGGCTTGATGCTGCGCGGAAAGATCACAAAGGTCAACAGGGTGAGGAACAGAACCATCACCAGCGCAATGCGGATGACCCGACGCAACTCGCCTCTGCGCGCGCGCGATTGGACCGGAAGTTCGAGACTTGTAAGGATGCCGGGCGCGCCCAAGAGGGAGCCGTCGCCGCTCCCACTCGACACCAATCGAAACCGAATGACGCAGCCCACGGCCGCGAGCGTCGCGCCGAACACCATGATGCCAACGAGGAGATCACTGCTCTGCAGCGCCGCGGCGACGACGAGTACCCCGGCGAGCATCAGGACTTGCCGCTCATCGCTGAGCGTCCGTCGGGCGTACAAGCGCACCACCAGCGCGATCGCGACGACCAGACCGATCAGCGGAGGGATGTCCGCGGGATCCGTCTCGCGCGAGATCCCGCTCACTGCGATCGCGAAGGTCATCACCAGCAGCGTGACAACCGCCCACACCGGCAGCATCCGTCGCCGTCCACCGGCGGTGATCACCCAACTTGCCAGTGCGATTCCCACCGCGAGCACCAGGACCGCGAAACTGCGCTCGGCGAGGGCGAATGCCGCGAGCGCGAGGCTCGCGAAGACCGTGTTCTTCCACCGCACGACTTGCCAGTCACGCATCGACGACCCCCTGGCAGAGTTTGGAAAGTGCCACGCCACCAATCGAGACCGATCCAACGCGATCCCGTCGCTGCGCTTGAGAGCCCGGGACGATCGTCACCGTGGATTCCGCACGGTCATCGCCAACCGCGCCGGCAGTTGACCGCCCAGTTGCAAGATCAATCCGCGCCAGAAGATCAAGAATCTCCAACTCATCCAGTCGGCCACGAGCGGTGTCGCGGTGCGTCACCGAACAACCCAGCACCGCGAGCCCAACTTCCCAACCGCTCTGGATCGCGTGACTTGCCAGGCTGGCGGTCACTTCGATGGCCTGCTCCTCTTCGCCGCGCGAACGCGAATCGCCCACCGCGCGCAGGTCGAGCACGATCCGCAGTGATCGCGTGTTTGGAACAGCGCGATCGAGCACGACCAGTACTGGGAGCGATGCGCTTCGTCTCCAGGCAACGCTGCGCAGCGGATCGCCAGGGCGATACTCCCGCAAACCGTGAAATTCTTCGGAACCCCGCCGCATCGGCATGGGTCGTTGACCACTCCCCGCCTGCCGCGAGCACAATCGATGCAGCGCATCACCCTGCATGGCTGAGACTTTGGGATGAATCAACACTTCGCTGGGCTCTGAGAATTCGACCGACTTCACAATCAGCCCAAACGGAAAGGCGCTGACGCAACGCATGCGATCCAAGAGCAGTTGCCCGCGCGCGATGGGAGTAAGCGTTCCCACTGCACTCGTCGCGGTCGATCGCCCGCAGTAGGCGAGGAACGCCGGGGTCGCGCGTTCTCCTGCCATCTCAAGAATCCGCAACTCGAAGATCGACCAGAAGCGCGACGCACTGGAAACTTCATACTGAATCTGCAGCAGAGCGCCCACGCTGCCGCGGCTTGGCGCGATTCGCCTCACCCGCACAGCCATCATCATTCCACCCGAGCAGATTCCCGACACCACAATCCATGCGAGCATCGAGGCGAAGACCCAGACTAAAAGATTCTCTCGCCGCTGCGAAGTCGCCGCACCGATGAGCACCGTCAAGACCGCGAACACTACCCCCGACCAGTGCAGGTGATAGCGCCGACGCCCTGGCATCAGCTGCACCGCACGAGCCAGGTCACAAGCGTCAGGGCAACCAACACCAGTGCGGCGATGCGACCGCCCTGCACCATCAACCGACCGAACGCGTTCACGAACCCCGTGCGACCGAGGCGCTGCGCGGCTAGATCCTCTTCGCCAACATCGACACAGTCCCAGTCGACACTGTCTGCGAGAAACTTGTTGGCGCGCAGTGCCGACTGCGCGCGCTCGAGGTCTTCGGCGCGCACTTGTACTGGGATCCCGCCGAGCAATCGGCTGCCAACTTGGTCGAGTCCAAATGCTTGAATCGCCGCGCTAAACACGGCAACATCGATCTCGCGATCTCGCAGAATTGCCGCGATGGTCTGGGCCTCAAATTCGCTGGTCGCCAGATGAACCGTGACTAGCCGCGTTGGATCGTCAGCCGCGCTCACTTCGACACCTCGCCCGGCGCGGCGTCATCATCAACACCGCGAACGCGATCCACTGCAGCGAGCAGGGCATCGACATCATCCGGATCGTAAATCTCTGCTCCAATCTCGACGCGCCAATCGGTGATGACCGAAGTGGCAAATGCCAACTGTGCCCCCGGGTCGAGGTCGGGGCGGGTCACAGGCCGATCGAGTACCGCCACCGTCAGCGAATCGTGATCGATTCCTTGCAGTGAAAACCAAGCCTGCTCGATGCGCGGTTCTCCAGAACCTGGCACGGGAGCCTGCACGGTGAATCCGTTGCGGGCGATCTCCTGCCACTTTGGATTGCCAGTGCGCGTCAGGCTCACGAAGGCCGTCGCGAACGATCCCCAGGTGGCACGCGCGCGCCGCTCCGATGCGCGCACACTGTGCTGGGTCATATAGAGGACCGCACCACCAGCAGCAATTCGGGCCACGACGGTTTGCGGCCACACCCAAACCCCGCGAAACTTTCCGCGCTTCTTCGGCGCGCAAATCACAGCGCGGGTGAGTGCAAACTCGCTCATCCCATGCGAACGCGCCTGCACGCGCCAGGGTTCGGAACCCGCCGAACCCTCCTTGATGAATCCAGAAACTTCTGCCACGGGCTGGAGAACCACCACCAACTGATCGCCCACTTCGACGGATTCGCCTGGGTCGGGCAGGTCGTTTTCCAAGAGGAGCCCCGCGACCGTGTGCAACAAAACCGCGGCAGACTCGGTCATGTCGCGTGGCACTTCGACCAACTCCAACTCGGGGATTCCGCAGCGGGCGAGTCCATGTGTTCCCAGGAGCACTAGATCATGGTCACCATCAGGAAGCGCCTCGTACCGCCCAAGTCGCCAGAGCAATCGCTCAACCGGTCCGGCATCTTCGGCCAGAAAGTCGCGGTCGATTCGCTTGCGATCATAGACCTCACCGGTGATGACATCTAGGATCGCCACAACATCTGGCAGCGCGCCGCCGAGCATCCCAACACTCATGAAGTACTCCTCGGCTGGCTCGTCAGCAGAGAGAATCGTTTGCAAGCGAATCACCCAAGGACAGCGCGATGCATCATCACCGACCTGGTCTCGATCTCGGTCTGAAAGTGGCCGCGCCCGCTCGCACCAGATCACGAAACCAGAATCCACCCCCGGAATCTGAATTCCATAGGCCCAGATTGCTTCCTCGTCTGCTTCGATCGGCTCGATGGTGACCTTGGATCCCACCCACGCGGTCACGGCGGTCGACAATTCCGCGCCGGTCAATGCTTCGACGTGCGGCCAGAAAGCGACGAACCCGCTTTCTTGCGGTTCGACATCCCATCCACTTGGTGCTTCTGCATCGGAGTCGTCATCTGTCATCGACACTGTGCTCGTGTGCAGCGTATGCGCGAATCAGACCAACACATTGACCATGCGCTTGGGGACCACGATCACCTTCTTGGGTGCGCGCCCGGCGAGCGCTTCTTGAACCTTGGCATCACGCAGGACGATCAACTCGATCGCGCTGGCGTCGGCGCCGCTGGGAACGATCACACGCGCGCGCACCTTTCCGGCAATTTGCACGGGAAGTTCAAGGGTGTCATCCACCAGCTGCGTTTGGTCAACGCGCGGCCACGGCGCGAGGGTCACGCTGCCCGCCTCGCCGATGCGCATCCACAACTCCTCCGCCAGGTGCGGCGCGAATGGAGCCAGCACGCTGAGGAATCGGCGCAACTGGTCGCGCGAGAGTCCGCCATCCGAGGGATCTTTCATCTCAGTTGGGCGGGTGGCTGCGTTGACGAGCTCGATGAGCGAGGCGATGGCCGTGTTGAAGGCCAATCGCTCGATGTCGATCGCAACCTTGTGGATCGTGCGGTGCAACTGCCGTTCAATCTCCCTGTTCCCTTCGCGCGCCACGATCACCGATCCAGTCCTTTCATCGATCGCCAGTCGCCAGACCCGCTGCAAGAACCGAAAGACTCCGGCGATATCGCGGGTATTCCAGGGCTTCGAATCCGCGAGCGGTCCCATGTACATCTCGTACAAGCGCAGTGTGTCCGCGCCATACTCGGCCACGACATCATCGGGGGTGACGACATTCTTGAGACTCTTCGACATCTTGGCGATGACCCGATTCACGGCGTGGCCCGTTGCGATCTCGAACCACTGACCAGACTCTTGGCGCACCGCATCGGTGGCCAGGAGCGATCCATCGACCCGCTCGAATGCAAAGCTGGTGATCATCCCCTGGTGAAAGAGCTTGGCGAATGGCTCGGGTGTAAAAACTTCCCCCAGGTCAAAGAGCATCTTGTGCCAGAAGCGGGCATAGAGCAGGTGCAGGACCGCGTGCTCCGATCCGCCTATGTAGAGATCAACGCCCCGGTCGCCCATCCAATACTGCTGGGCGCTCTTGCCGACGAATTGCGCGTTGTTCTTTGGATCGCAGTAGCGCAGGTAGTACCAACAGGATCCCGCCCACCCGGGCATGGTGTTGACTTCGCGCCTGACCGGTGTCGCTGGATCGAGCAGGGTCGGATCGACCCCAGCCTCGCCGGCGGTCGTCGCAACCCAATCGGTTGCTTTGGCGAGTGGTGGCATCGGTTGCGCGCTCTCGATCGGCGCGTAGTCGACGAGGGTGGGAAGTCGCACAGGAAGTGCCGACTCCGCCACTGGAAAGTGCATGCCGCGCTCATCAAAGACAATTGGAAAAGGCTCTCCCCAGTAACGCTGCCGACTGAAGAGCCAGTCACGCAGACGAAAATTTACCCTCTTGGAACCAAGACCCGCCTCAACCAACCAGGCGATCATCTTCGCCGTTGCTGCGGGCGTGGCGAGTCCATCGAGCGAGACCTGCGCGCTCCTGGAGTTGCAGGCAATTCCGGGCAAGGGTGTCGCGCACGCGCCCGTCCACACGCCCCCATCCACAGCTGCCACGACTTGCCGAATGGGAAGATCAAATCGCTTGGCAAATTCGAAGTCGCGCTCGTCATGCGCCGGAACTGCCATGATCGCACCCGTGCCATAGGCCATCAGCACATAGTCCGCGGTCCAGATGGGAATGCGTTCTCCCGTTGCAGGATTGAGCGCCGAGACACCCAGCGCGATCCCAGTCTTCTCGCGACTCTCGGCTTGTCGATCAACATCGGATCGATTACGCGACCAGTTCGCGTACTCGGTGATCTTGGTGTGCGCCCCACCACGCATCGCGCTGACCCATTCCACCAGTGGATGCTCGGGTGCCACGACCATGTAGGTCGCGCCGAACAGCGTGTCGGGTCGCGTCGTGAAAACAGTCAGATCGCCGAATCCTTCGACCGCGAACCGAACTTCCGCTCCTTCGCTGCGCCCGATCCACTGGGTCTGCATCGCCCGGGTCGATTCTGGCCACTCCACGAGGGCGAGATCATCGAGCAATCGCTGCGCATAGGCTGTGATGCGAAACATCCACTGCCGCAGCGGCATGCGCAGCACAGGATGACCGCCGCGCTCACTGCGACCATCGATCACTTCCTCATTGGCGAGGACCGTGCCGAGCGCGGGGCACCAATTCACCGTCTGGTGACCCAGATACGCCAATCGAAACCCATCGAGATGCGCCTGCTGTTGCTGGGGGGTGCACGCCGACCATTGAATCTGTCTGCCGTCGGCCAGGGCGATCAGTCGGTCTTCGCTCGCTAGCTGCGATTGCAGTTGAGCAATCGGCTGCGCACGATCTGTTGCCACATCGTAATACGCGTGATAGGCGCGGAGCCAAATCCACTGCGTCCACCGGTAGTAATCGCTGTCGATTGTGGCGAACTCCCGTGACCAGTCATATCGAAATCCCAGTCGCTGCAACTGGCGGCGAAAGTTGTCGATCGCCGACTGGGTGGTGACCGCGGGATGAACCCCCGTTTGCACGGCATACTGTTCGGCGGGTAATCCAAAGGCGTCCCAACCCATCGGGTGCAGGACATTGAATCCGCACGACACCTTGTAGCGCGCCACGATGTCGGTCGCTGTGTATCCCTCGGGGTGACCCACATGCAGTCCCGCACCGGATGGATAGGGAAACATGTCCAAGATGTAGTACTTCGGTTTCGATGGATCGAATCCAGCATCACCTGGATTGGGCGCACGGAATGCTCCGTCTCTCATCCACTGCTGCTGCCAGCGGCACTCGATTTCATCGGCGCGCTTGGCGTCGTACCGATGGAGTGTCTCGATTTCAGCCACGGGCAGCGACCAGAGCCATCAAACCGGGTGCGATCGGCGCGTTTGGGAGCCTGTCTGCTCGTGGAGGAACTTCATAGCGTCACCCACCACATAAAAACTACCGGTCACACACACCAAATCGTCTGGACTTGTTGCCCGCAGCGCCAACAGAATTGCCTCGCCGACCGTGCGCGCGACCTGGCTCATCTTTCCGCTTCGCTCCTGAAAGAGTTTTTGCAATTCCACGGGATCAGCAGCACGGGGGTTGCCAGCGGCCCGTGTGAAAATCACCTTGTCCGCGCCGAGATTCAGGCGGTCGAGCATCTCGCCAACATCCTTGTCTTGGCAGCAGCCGAAGACACAGACCATGCTGTCATATGGAACATGCGCGCCGACGCAGCGCATCAAGGCGTTTAGGCTCGCGGGATTGTGTGCGCCATCCACTAGAATTTGTGGACGATCACTGATGAGATCCATGCGACCCATCACCTTGGTCTTCGCCAGACCGCCGGTCACAAGATTCTCGGGACAATTGAACCCCGCGGCCCGTACACACTCAACGGCGGCGAGGGCCAGACCACAGTTGATCGCTTGATGCTCACCCGGCAGCGGCACCGGCAGATGCTCGATGCGCGATTGCTTGGTGTAGTAGCAGACGCGGGTATGTGGTCCCAATTCTGGCGAAGTGCAGAAGCGACTCGAGAACTCGATGTCCTTGTTCACGATTCGCAATTCAGCACCGACCTTGTCAGCCACCTCGATGAAGGTGCGATTCACTTCGGGTTGCGAATCAAAGACGATCGCTGGAACGCCACGCTTGAAGATCCCGGCCTTTTCGCGGGCGATCTTGGGCAGCGTCTCGCCGAGAATGCGGGTGTGATCGAAATCGATAGTGGTGACGACAGACACCAGCGGTGTGAGCACGTTGGTCGAGTCCAATCGACCACCCAGCCCAACTTCGATGACTGCGATATCCACCGCTTCGTCTGCGAAGTACTTGAAGGCCATCGCCGTCATCGCCTCAAAGAAGGTTGGTTCGACATTTGCCTTGGCGGCCGCTGCCTGCACGCGCTTGGCCATTTCAACCATCGCCGGCTTGGTGATCATCCGATCGCCAATGGCGATGCGCTCGCGCACATCAACAAAGTGCGGGCTGGTGTAGATGCCCACCGTGTATCGGCACTCGGTCAGCATGTGGGCAATCATCGCGCAGGTCGATCCCTTGCCAACCGTTCCGGCGACATGCACCGTCTTGATTGCCTCGTGCGGGTTTCCCATCGCCCCAAGGAGCGCGCGCATGCGATCGAGCTTGAAATGACTCTCGTCGTACTTGACTACCCGCATGCGTTCGATGTCCGGACGCTCGGACAACCACTTGAGCGCCGCTTGGTATCCACTGATGTCAATCTTCGCAGCAGCGGGGGCAATCTTCGCGGCGACGCCCGCCGTTTTCGCGGCGGCCTTCTCTGAATTGCCGGTTCCAGTTGTCGCCCGAGCGGTCTTCGCCCCGCGCGCGACAACCTTTGGCACCTTCGCGCTCGCGCGAGTTGAGGGAACAACACGAGAACCTGATCGACCGGTTGGCTTGCCACTCATAGGACTTCGAGTGTAGTCATCTCGGCAATGGAATCCAAACACACCAAGGACGCGCTGCAACACGAGGCCTGGCGAGCTCTTCGAATCATGAGCGAATTCGTGGATGCGACCGACACATTGGTGCGAATCGGTCCCGCTGTTGCAGTATTCGGCTCGGCGCGAACGACCCCAAACCGACCTGAGTTTCAACAGGCCATTGAGTGCGGACGGCGACTCGCGGAACGCGGCTTCGCGGTGGTCACGGGAGGCGGGCCAGGAATCATGGAGGCCGCGAACAAGGGTGCGCTCGAAGCCAACGGCGTCTCCGTTGGCTTGAATATCTCGCTGCCCTTCGAACAGAAACCGAATCCATACCAGAGCATCGAATTGACCTTTCGATACTTCTTCATCCGCAAGGTCATGTTCGTGAAGCATGCCCGGGGCTTCGTCATTTTCCCCGGTGGATTCGGCACGATGGACGAACTCTTCGAGGCACTGACCCTGATTCAAACACTCAAGATCGTTCCTTTTCCAGTTGTTCTGATCGGAACGAAGTTCTGGCAACCGCTCTTGGACTGGATGCGCACGACACTCGCCGAGGAGTACGGAACAATCTCCAAAGAAGACTTTGAGATTTTCCGGGTGACCGATGATGTCAAAGAGGCTGTCGACATCGTGCATGATGTGCAATCTGGCAAGCGGGTGTGGGCGCCACAACTTCCGCGCTTCGCATCGGACCCACCGATCACCGACGAGGAGGGCATTCGCCAGGGTGTCCATCCGCGCCGCCACTTGAAGAGCGACGCCGCGCTCGGACTCGACAACCTGGAGTAGCTCGCGGCGCCTGCAGCGGCGATCGCGCGGCGACGCTCAACGCCACTCGTGCCGCGGATAGCGGCGACGCAATTCGTTTCGAAGATCTGGATAGAGCACCCGCCAAAAACCTGCGAGATCGCTGGTGACTTGCAGGGGTCTACGATTGGGACCCAGGATTTCCAGGCGAATCACCGCCCGCGAACCCGCCACGCGCGGCGTCTCGTCGAGACCAAAGAGGTCCTGAATCTTCGCCCGACCCGCGGGTGGCTGTCCCGCCTGATAGGCAAGTTTTAGGCGAAATCCGCCGGGAAGTCGCAACTCTGCGGGAGCCATTTGCTCGACGAACTGTCGATCCTCCCACCCAAGCGCACCGATCACAACGGCGAGACTTGGCCGCGTTCGCGCTTGGCTCCAGCGCGTGCAGCCCCCGACGATTTCGGCAAAGAGAATTCGAAGGTCATCTTCACAGTAGGCCAGCAGTTGGCGCTCTGGAAACTGTGCGGCGACCCACTGCGCTCGGGCGATCCAAGGGAGGGCCTGTTCCTGCCAATCATCGGGGCGGAGTTCACTCGCGATCATCTGGTTGGCGATCACATCCGCGGCGGCTTGGATGTTGCGCGGCGGGCGCACCGTTCGTGCGATCACCGTCTCGTCGAAGAGTTTCTCCTCGACCTCTTCGACCGACTGCGACGACTCTTCCCAGCGCTCCGCGATGCGCGTGGTGAATCGATTCGGGATGATTGATTCGAGCCAATCACGCTCGAGCGCAACGGTCATCGACAGCGTTGTCTCAGTCTTGTCGCCGCTTCCGCTTTGGCGAACCTCCAAGGCAAGCAGCGGACCCTCCCCCGCGTGAATACTGCGTTTGTCAATGGCAACCTTTCGCCGACCCGCCAGCGCCGCGTGGGGACGATTTCGATCAAGTCTCCAGGCGATCCGATCCGGAAAACCCAGAGCGAAGGACTCGGCGATTGCCGCGTCGGACTGCTCCGATGTCGGATCAGGTGCACGCGTGTGCGGCGCGCGCCCATCCGCAGCGCGAACCGCGGCATCGGCGAGTTGCTTCGACGCCCGAGAAATTTCGTCCGCGGCATCAGAGTCGACGGATGATCCGCGCCCGCGACCGCCACGCCACGCGGTGAACAGCCGCTCCCGAGCCACAAGATCGCCTGGTCGATCATCAACCATCAGCGCCCGGCGGAGTCCCTCAGAACTTTCGCGGTCAAAGGGATCGCGCTCAGAAAGCAGGGCGGCCCAGAGTCCGGCGCGCACTGCGACGCCGCGCCGCGCCCCTTCAAGAAGAGCCCGCGCGAGCCGCGGATGCGCCGGGATTCGTGCCATGGCGCGACCGTCGGCAGTGAGTCGCCCACCCGCCTCAAACGCGCCACACGCCGCGAGCACCCGCTGGGCACGATCGAGCGCAGCAGGTGTCGGCGCGTCGATCCAAGGAAACTGCATGGGATCGACCTCGCCAATCACGGCGAGTGACAAGAGCGCTTCAGAGAGATCGATGCGATGAACCTCGGGAGTGTCGAACTCATTTCGACGGGCGTGCGCCTGCTCGCTCCAGAGGCGATAGCAATTGCCAGGCGCCGTGCGTCCTGCCCGACCAGCGCGCTGTCGGGCACTCGACTGACTGATGGGTTCCAACTTCAGCGCGTTGAGATCGCGTAGCGGATCGAATCGATGCACACGAGCGAGACCGGCATCAACCACGAAGCGAATGCCAGGAATCGTGAGACTCGTTTCGGCAACATTGGTGGCAACCACGATCTTGCGGCGGCTCGATGGATTGAGCGATCGATCTTGGTCACTGGGCTGCTGACCACCATGCAGCGCAAGCAGATCGAACTCCCCTGCCGGTAGCCGCGCTTGCAGCGCTTCAAGAGTCCACTGAATCTCCCTGCGTCCCGGCATAAAGACCAGCCCATCGCCCGCGAGCGATCGGGCCGCTTCGGCGGTGATCGTGGCTGCACGCTCTACAAAGTCTTCACCCGCCTTGCTGTCACCGCAGTACTTGATCTCCACGGGAAAAATCCGTCCCGGCACTGTGAGTGGTTCCACTTCGAACACCTCTGCGAGTCGGGTGGCATCGAGTGTCGCGCTCATCACCACCATGCGCAGATCGCCACGACCGCCCCGTTGAAACCGGCGAACCATCCCAGCTGCAAGATCGCTCGCAATGCCCCGCTCATGGAACTCATCGAGCACAACGGTGCTGATGCCATCCAGCCCCGTCGTGCCCTGTGCCAAGCGCACAAAGAGACCATCGGTCATGAAGAGGATCCTTGTCTCGGCACTCTCCACCCGTTCATATCGCGTGCGATAGCCGACGAGTCCGCCCAACTGTGCTCCCATTTCGTGCGCCACGCGCCGGGCGACCGCGCGGGCTGCTAGTCGTCTTGGTTGGAGCACGACAATTCGGTCGTGGCCACAGATGCCAGAATTCAGCAGGATCTGCGGCAGTTGCGTGGTCTTGCCAGATCCCGTTTCCGCAACGAGCGCGAGGCGTCCATCGCGGGCAATTCGTTGGACGATTTCTTGCGCAAACAAGTTTATGGGAAGCGTTGCAGAGTCGAGGCGCTGTTCAGAAGGCATCTGAATAGCGCTTGCGGACATCATCAAGGAATCGTGCGATCTGCCCCTGCTGTTTTGGGTTCGCAGTCACTTCGACCTCCTTCTGCCAGATGCTCATGAATCCCAGCGCGCCGTCTTGACTCGCGGGACCCAGGTTGCGATCCTTCAGTCGTTCTTCATTTCGGTCAGACTGCCGTCGGATTCCTTCGAGTCGCTCGGAATCTGTCCGCTCGCGCTCCTTGCCACCGACAAGTTTCTCACCCATTTTTTCCCAGGTCACCACCCAGGTGTCGATGTACTTGCCTTGATCGCCTGGCGGCAGATCGAAATAACCGCTGGCACCTTGAACCAGAATGTCTCGGGCGAGAATCCGCACATTCTGGGTCATCTGCTGGCGCAGTGGACCGCTCACCCCGGCGAAAAAGCCAGCCATCGCGGCACTATCCGAGGACTCCATCCCGCGGAATCGGTTGCTCAAGTCCATCAGGAACTTCATCCGTTCCTCGAGGGAAAGTTCGTTGAAGTCGTCCATCGCCAGATAGGCCAGCACATCGTCGACCGGTGTGTCAAAGATCGACGGCGGCGGCTTCCATCGCGCGGACATCCACCACCACGCACCACCAACGATCAGAATCAGGAGCAGCAGCGTGCCACCGATTCGTATCAATTGCTCGCGGCGATCTCGCAGCGCATATCTCAGTTCGTGGAAGTCGATGTATGACATAGATAGGTCTGCGTTCTAATCCGCCGTCGTGTTCTGCTCGATGATAATCGCACGCGCTGCGCCATCAAGGTAGACACCATTGCGGGGCTCCCGTGTCCCGGGATGTCGGTCTTCGCTATCCATGAGCAGCGGGAAGAGTGCCTTAGTATCGCCCGCGAAGATTGCGCTCACCAATTTGGCCTCGGCGTTCAAACGAACCTGCTGCCGATGGCCCTCGGTTGTTCCCGCTGGAAGTTCGATCAACACTTGCGCGACTTGAAACTGAACCTGCGGTGTGTATCGAAGAAGTCCAGGCAGATAGGTGTAACTCGTCCCGGTCGAGAGCGAATCTGCATCGACATCCGCAGGACAGAACCAGGTCGGGCTCTCGACCGGTATGAAATTCGCGAGCAAATTTGGAAGTCCCCCCTCAACGCCCTGCGGCGTCACCACCGGCAAGAACTCGCACATCGGCATGGTGCCCTTGTTCATCGTTTGATAGGACTGCCAGAGGGTAAATGTCTGTCGCAGATTGCTCAGACAGGCCGAATTCTGCGACTGGGCGCGCACCATCTTGAATGCCGGCATCATGAGTCCGCCGAGAATTGTGATGATCCCAAGCACCACCAAGATCTCGATGAGTGTGAAAGCCCGTGTTGGCTGAGCTGCGATCATGCCGAAATGGTAGCCCCTTGGCTCGCAAAGACGGCGTCTATAAACCGATCCGCATCGAAGGGTTGCACATCCTCGGGGGTTTCGCCGACGCCGATGAGCTTGACTGGAACACTCAGCGCGTCGTGAATCGCAATGACCACACCGCCACGTGCGGTTCCGTCCATCTTGGCGAGAAAAATGCCACTGATGTCGACCGCCTTCTGAAACGCCGCGGCCTGCACCAGCGCGTTCTGGCCACTCGTCGCGTCGAGAACCAGCAGCGTCTCGTGCGGAGCGCCCGGTATTCGCCGCCGTAAGACCTCGCGGATCTTCACGAGTTGCCGCATCAGGCTCTCTTCGTTATGCAATCGCCCTGCCGTGTCGACTAAGAGCACATCAACGCCCCGCGCAACCGCTGCCTCCGCGGCATCGAATGCGACCGCAGCGGGATCGCCACCGGCCGACCCCCGGATAATGTCGACGCCCAGTCGCTCTGCCCAAACAGTCAACTGAGCAACAGCTCCGGCGCGGTAGGTATCGGCCGCCGCCAACAAGACGGTGCGACCCGACGCCCGAATCGACTGGGCGATCTTCGCAACACTCGTGGTCTTGCCGACGCCATTGACTCCGACAACCAGCACCACCGCAGGCTTCGCCGTCGTTGCCGCAATTTCGAGGGTCGTGCCCGCCCGTGGAGCGAGCCGCGCCTTCATGCGCTTTTTCAAGTGTTCCAGGGCGTCATCTCCGCGCTCCACCCGACCAGCGCGAAACTCACTTCGCAGGGAGTCGACCAATTCGCGCGCCGCGTGCACGCCAACATCAGCGGCGATCAATTGTGATTCCACCTCATTCATCGTCGCCTCATCAAGTCGGCGACCATGCAGCGCGCTGCGCAATCCTGCCCCAACGGCAGAGGCTGTCCGCGCAAGGCCCCGACGAACGGCATCGATCGCTGACTTGAAGATCATCGCAGGGCGCTCGCTACTCGGCCGAGTCGGCGATGATGGGAGGTTCTGGCGCGTGCGCGTCAATCGCCTCGCCTTGGGGCGCGCAGCCATCAATCGCGTCGCCCTCCGCTGGCGCCACAGGATTTGCGATGCGATCCAGGACCCCATTGATGAAGGCCGAGCTCTTCTCGGTGCTGTACGACTTGGCGAGTTCGACAGCTTCGTCGATGGCTAGCGCGATCGGAACACCGCCGTGCTTGATCTCCCAGTATCCGAGGCGAAGAATGTTCCGGTCGATGCTGGGCTGACGATGCGTCGGCCACTCGGGAGCGAGCTCGCGAACCGCCTCATCTGCCTCGCCGCGCAAAGCCCAAGCCCTCTCGGCCAGCGCCATCCCCAGCGCGACGGAGGGGAGTGTGAAATCGCACTCCCGTTCGAGCGGATCCGCGCTGCGATCCTCGCGGGCGCGCGCCTCGAACGATTCGCGCAACTGCGCAAGGTCTCGGGTGCCGCCAAGGTCAAACTGAAACATCGCTTGCAGCGCGCAGCAGCGCTGTTCATGCGCGGCGCTCATCGATTGCCACCGATCGAGGCTGTACTTGCCGCACGAATCTCTTGAATCGCTCGCGTCGCTGCGATGGCCGCGTGCATTGCCTCGATTCCCTTATTGCCCTTGGACCCGCCCGCACGCGCCCGGGCTTGCTCGATCGTGGTGCAGGTCAACACCCCAAATGCGACTGGCTTTCCAGTGCGAAGCGAAATTTCCGTGAGCCCATGCGAGACTGCATCGCAGAGATAGCGATCGTGACTCGTCTCTCCGGTGAGGACGCAACCGATCGCCACAACCGCGTCGATGTCTGGGCGCTCTGCGAGCGCCAACCCGACCGCAACCAACTCGAATGCGCCCGGTGCCGGCGCGTGAACGATCGAATCGGCGTCGCCGCGCGCCGCGACGAACGCATCCGTTGCGCCGCGCGTGAGTGCAGCGCAGATCTCACCGTGATACTGACTGGAGACGATCCCAACGCGAATTCCGCGCGCATCGTTGGCGCACTGTGGCGTCGTTGGATCCGTCTTCATAGGTTTCATGGGGTTGCGAATGGTAACCTCTGCGCGTGCTCGGCGTGTCAAGGAAAGTGGTTTCAGCAGTCGAATTGACCCGTCTTTCGATGGCTTTCGGGGCAGTCACCGACTTGTGGCTGATCGTGATTCTCTCGCGCAGTGTTGACGCGTACCACTACATGCCCGTTGTTTCGATGCCGCTGGCGCAGGCGCTGGCTTGTGCTGCGATTACCGCGATTGGACTCTTCTCGTTTTCAGCTTCGTTGCAGGCCGTCTTCGATACCACCAATGATCGAATGATCGGCAGAGGCATGCCCGCCGCGACTGGGTACATCAGTTCCGCACCCGCATTTTCTCTGGCGCTCGCCTCGCTAGTGTTCGCGCTCGTCGGCGTCCTCGCTTTCGGCACGGGCGCGCTGCTCATCGCCTTGATCATTGCTGGCGGAACGCTGTTTCAGCACGGCACCGCGAAGTTCAGCGCGGGTCTTGGGCTCCTCACCGTTGGATTGCTTCAGGCTGGACACATGTTGATCCCCAACGATCAGTTCACATTCACCCTGCCAGCGTGGTTGGCGATGACTCACGCCACCGCAGTGGCGACGATCAGGCACTTGCTGCAGTCCAAGCGACCTGCGCTCTCCACACGCGCGCTGTGGTTGCTGATTCTGGGATGGACCCTCTGCAGTGTCGCAATCATTGGATTTGGTATCTCAAAGTCGACCGGCTCGCTCTGGCCCGAGTCGACGCCGGTCTACGGTCCCCTCTTTCCAGTCGCGGCCATTGCACTCTTCATCGCGGTCGTCCGTCGCAAGGTCGCGCGCGCGAGCTCACCAGCAATCGCCGCGGAGAAGGTGGCGCGGTACGGCGCGCTCTGGCAATCGCTCTACGCCGCGGCATGGCTCTTTTCGTGGGGAGAGAACTGGTGGGCGGTTGTCGCTTTGGTGGTTGCCGGGATTGGGTTTGGCGCGATGACGCTGATCAAGGAAATCGGCGGTTCCGCTGACCAACCGATCGCCTACCGCGGTTGACCAAGGTCCGTACCATTCTCGGCGCATGCCGCAGCCGATTGGGATCCTCCACTTCCATCCGATCGTTGCGCTCCTGCTTGTGATCTCTTCAACGCGCGGCGCGTCGGCGCAGGAACTTCGGGATGTCCCGATCACCGGTGGATCGCTCGGCGGCTTTGTTCTGCCGATCGAGCCGGTGGTCACGGATATTTTTATCGATGCGGTTCGCGGTTGGGCCTGGACGGTTGATGACACCAAGCGCTTGCAGATTGAGGGCGATGTTCGCGTGCGGTTTGGCGGCTACAACTTCTCAAGTACGAACGCCGTCATCTGGATCAATCGCATCCCGAGTAGCTCGGGGTTGATCACCCAGATCGCCGTTTACTTTCCAGAGGCCGAAGAGCCCACCCGGCGGGCTGGACTCGGCGCCAGCGGCAGCGATCTCTTGGTGACCGGGAGCACGCGCGGCGAAGTTTCTCTCTCGCTCACCGTGATCGAAGACCGCCCTGCACCTCTGAACCCAATCTTGGTGCAAGCCGAGTCGCGGGTGAAGGCCTATCTCGAGTCGATCGCGCGAGGAGCGCTGCTGCGATCAAGGCCACAACTCGACGCACCAATCGTGCCGGTTGATCCGCCGCTGCGGGTCGGTGGTTCCGTTGAATTCTCTCCCGCCAAACCCGCGCTGAGTCCAGAGACTGTGCGTGTCGCGGTGGATGAGTCGCGAATCTTTTCACCCAAGGGAACGATTTCATTTTCTGCCGGCAGCACGACCATCGAATCGAAAGATGATTGCGTGATGCTCTCGGGTTCGGTGCGCGTTGACTACGCCAGTCCGCCCGGGGTTGGGAAACTCAAGGAACTGCAACTCTCCGCGGATCGGGCGGTCATCTTTCTCGC